>USHH01000039.1 GCA_900554345.1 uncultured Bacteroidales bacterium
CGGTGGAGCCGATTGTCAGTTCGGTGCTGGCCGGAGTGACAGTGACGGTCTCAACCTCAATCGGTTTGACCGAGACATTCACAGAGCCGGAGACAGAACTGTTGTCAGTGGAGGTGGCGGTTATGGTGACAGTTCCCGGCTTTGCGGTGGCTGTCACCTTGCCGTCTGCATCCACAGTCGCCACGGTCGTGTCGCTGCTGCCCCACGTCAAGCCGGTCTGCGTTGTATTCGAGGGAGTGAGTATGGCGCTCGCGACAGAGGAGCCGTTGACGAATATCTCCGTCGGCGAAGCCGTTAGAGATATGGATTCGACAGGAATGACTACCTCAACCTCCGAAGGGGAAGAGGGGGTGCCTGCTAACCCGCTGTCGGAGAAATTGAACTGAGGTGTGCAGGCATAGACTTCGCCGGTAGAGTTATCCCAGACCTTGACAGTGACCTTTCCTGAGGGCTCGTTGCTCCTGACACGGAGGTAGAGCACCGACTGCGAATCATCACCGAAAGTCAAAACCTCGCCGATGCCGCGACATATTCCGTCATCACCGATAAACGCGCCGACAGTGTAGCCGCCGTAATTGATTTCGGTATCATGCAGCGTGACCTTGAGATATAAGCTCATGTCATACCGGTAGTCGTGAGGATTGGGAGGAGTCCATGGGCAATTGCCGGCCGATGCCTGCCCCACGCCCCACATCAGCAGGGTGAGGAGCAGCATCGTCCGCCATAAAGATTTCATATTCATATCCTGGTTAGAGTCTGAGTTTGGTGTAGCTCCAGCCGTCGGGTGTCTCCACGGCCACGATGTAGATGCCGGGCTGTATGCCGTCGAGCGGGATGCAGCGGCATGCCTCGCCGCGACGCGAGAGCGTTTTCAGTCCGTCGGTGTCGAAGAACGTCACCGAGAGTGCACGGTCGGCGAAGAGGATGCCGCCGTCGATGCGGAATCCCTCGGGAATCCCGCTGCCGGTGGCGTCGATGCCCGAGCGGCGCATGTCGAAGACGTATGGAGTGGTGAGGCTGCCGAGCGGCTCGTCGCCGAAGACTGCTGTCTGGGCGAGCGTCATCGTCTCGCCTGTCTCCTTGTCGAGCACGCGGAATGAGAGCGCGTCGCCGGGGTTGCCGTAAACGCTCATCATCAGCATTCCGTCGACGAAGACTCCGGCGCCGCGGCACTCGGTGTCGCAGAAGGCGCCGACCTCGACATCGCCGCGCCCGGCAATGCCGCCGTCGATGCGGACCACCTCGGCGATCACCGGCATCACGGATGGATAGGCGTATCTGTCGGGACGCCCGGGCGCGTCGGAAGAGCGTGACGGCGACTTGCTCACCGGCGTGAATGCGGTGGAGGTGTTGAGCCGGAGATCCTTCGAGGCACTGGCGTTATAATAGAGATAGCCGAGTCCGGGTGTCACGTAGGTGAGGTCGCCTGTCCAGCCGTTGTCGCCGTAGGTAGTGAAACCTCCCTGGCCCACGATCATGTCGCCCTGTGTGGCCACGCCGTCGGCGAGCACCTCAGCCACATTCACCGGCTGGGAGAGCGGGAAACCGATCCATGACCAGCCGCTTGCAAGGGAGGCCGTGTTGGCCGGATTGTAGGCCGCCCCTGTCACCGGCACCGAGGCGCCGGTGCTCTCCACCTTATAGCTGACGGCCGGGTCAAGGGTCATCAGTGTGCCGACGAGTCCATACTTGCTGTCGCGGATCGCCTCCTTCTCCTGCGAGAGAATACGGGTCACGGCAGTGACGTCGCCGAAGAGCTGCTGCACTCCAAGGCCTAAAGCTATATCGTGGGCAATCCATGTCCATCCCTTCCCCTCGCTGCCCGAAGCGGAGCCGTTGAGGGTCATGGTCTGGAGGTTGCTCTTCTTAATTGTGTATGGGAAGGTGGCCACGGTGGAGACGCGTGAGGCGCCCTGCTCCATCTCTGTACCTTCCGGCACCACCGAAATGGCTTTGACCGTCACATCTCCATTAATGGTGATCGCCTTTCCGTAGAGTTCGCTCTGCGCTGTCGGCTCCGAACCGTCGAGGGTATAGCGGATCTCATTGCCGCTGCCGCCGTTGGAAAGTTTCACTTCCGAGCCATAGTAGACCTCTCCGAGGATGTCAGCCGAGGGTTTCAGTACACCGATCTTCTCGGCGAGGATCTCCACGGGATACACGGCGGAGGCGTCGGTGCCATCGATTGCGAATGTCAGCGAGGCGTTGCCCTTCATGATGGCGTCGACCGTGATCTTGGCCTGACCGTTCTCGTCGAGGGTATAGGCGGCTGTAACACCATCCCCGCCGACCGAGAGAAGGTCGGGGGAGTCGTTGGTGACGGTCAGCGTCCTGCCCCTGGCTGCGTCTCCCGGCGTGGCGTTGACGGTGAGGGTCACATTGTCGGTATCCATCTCGAGGTTGATCACGTACGAGTTGTCGCCTTTCTCGGCTTCCTGCACTGTGATGGCCTCGATCTTCCGCTGAATAGAGAACTCCTGGGATACGTCGCCATTCATCGAGACGCCGGCGTAAGACTGCACCCTGCCGCTGACGAAGAGCTTGAGGGAGCTGCTTGCTGCCGGGAGGTTATCTTTCGGCTGGAAATGGAAACGCTTGTAATACCCGGGCTTTGCCGCATTGCCTTGGGTGGCGTTGTCGGCTGCCGTGGACTCGCCGTCGGTTATGGGGGCGACAGTTCCTTTAAGTATCGAGGGTTTTGTTGTGCCGTCTGTGCCGTTGGTCTCGTATGTGACGTAGATGTTGTCGCTGTTGAGGGTAGCGGCGTTCATGTAGGTGTCAAACTCCATATCCACGCCGGCGGCCTCCGTGTAGGCGAGCACCTTGGAGAGCGACGGGGCGCCCGTACGCTTCAGCCCGACATTGATCTCGAGCTGCGGCGGAGGCACGGGAAGCCATGCGGTGACGGCCGTCTCGTAACCCTCCTTCTCGAAGCGCACCTGCCACTGGCCCTGGGGCACATCCCAGGCATAGCTGCCGTCCTCGCGGGTGAAGAGGGGATTCTCCTGGGCATATTCCTCCGCATCCCATTTCACGGCGTGCCACTCGATTTCTCCGGTGGCGGGGTTTGTCTCCCCCTCGCGGTAGTAGATTGTAGCCTCCACACCCTCGACGCGGTTGCTCTCCACGCCCTCGTAGACAAAGCCGGAGGGGTCGATGATGGGCACCACGTCGGGCGCCACGAAGCCCATGCTGTAGTCGCGGGTCGCAGGGTTTCCCTTGCCACGGCTGTAGACTATCTCGATGGTCACGTTGACGGGTAGGCGGTAGGAGTCAGGATAGTCGACGGCGGCGATCCAGCTGTCGCGTGAGGGAGCGTAGACGCCATCGATGATCCTCTCCGTGCCGTCGTTGTTGAGGATATGGAATTTGAGGCTCTTCACGTTGTCCTTGTTCTCCTCGAAGGTGGCAATCAGCGAGAAGATGTCTGCATTCGGATTGTATGAATACGACTTGGTGGAGGTCTTCACCCTCGTGTGGTCGAAGTCGACGGTCTGGCCGTTGTGGATCATTCTGACGTATGTCAGCTCGGGGTAGTCCTTGTCATACTCCACGATGTTGACGGACGTGGAGTAGCGTGGATTGAGCGTGTTGATCTCGCCCCAGATGCGCTGCGTTGTGACGGGAGTGCCGCCGCGTTTCTGGAGCTCCACCTTCGACGTCCAGGAGCCGTTGGGGAGGGTGAACGCCGAGCCGTTGGAGTAGCCGTTGGCGAAGAGGGTCATGTTCTTGAGCGACGGGGCGCTTCCACGGGCATAGATGTAGTCGCGGCAGGTGCGCGACGGCGACATCAGCGAATAGTCCTCGCCACGGAAAAGCACTGTGCCGAGCGGCTGTTCCATCCGTGTGTCACCTACATAATAATCGGCGTAGACGGAGATGAGCATGTCGCCGCCGTGGTCGGGCGTCATGCAGAAGCGCACGAGGCTGCCGGTGGCGTTGCCTTCGTAGTTGAGAGTGTATGAGCGTGAGTTAGTGTATCTCCATACGTTATCCAGCACATTATCGTTGAGCATCAGGGAGCCGGGCACATATTTCACATGCTCCGGAAGCTCGAAGCGCAGGCGGAGGTCGCTAATCTCCACGTTGTCCGATGTCTCCTTGACGGCGCGGGCGCGGAGCGTCACGGGCTCGCCGACAAGGGCGTGCGTGCGGTTGAGGTCGAGCTGTAGCACCTTGATGCGGTAGAGCGACTCCTCGTCGAGCGCCGGAACCTTGTCGAAGCTGCAGCTTACAATCCTGCCGTCTTCCACGGTCACTTCCTTCTTCATGTAATGCTCGTTCTCCACGAGGCCGGCCGGCTCATACTTGTCAATATGGCTGATGCCGTTGTAGTAACGGCTCTCCGACATGGCCACGACTGTATAGCTGCCGGCGCGTAGGTCGGAGAACTGTGTGGCGTCGTTGTAGAACTGATAGCGTCTCATCAGATAGCCCTCGCTATTATAGAGGATGGCCACATAGCCCTTCGAGGGGTCGACTCCGTCGGCGCGGGTCATCGTTACGGCGATGCCGCCATGCTCCACGAGCGTCATCTCCACCTCGGTAGTGTCGTTGGGCGCTACCGTTACTGTCTGTGTCGCCGGCTCGAACTTCGAGAGTGAGCTGGAGACGGTGAGTGTAATGTCCTGCTCGCCGGTGGGAAGCTCGTCGGTAATCTGCAGATACGGATAGCGGTTCCTTATATTGAGCGTCTTGCCGGAGTTGTCCTTGACGGCAAACCGCAGGTAACCGACCTGTGAGGTGGGGAAGGTCTCCGTAGTGGCGGTCGCGCCTTCCTTCACCGCTTTCTGCCACTGAAGGTAAAGCCGGAGGGCTGTCTTCGGTATCTTCTTGACTACTATCGGCTTGTCGATGACAATGTCATCCGGATTGTCACCGCCGCCGGGATTGTCGCCGCCGGGATTGTCTCCGCCCCCGGGATTGACATCAGGAGGAGTTATTTCTTCAGTTACAGGGAAATATCCGTCCTTCTCAATGGTAATCTCCGTTTTTTCGGATGGAACTATAATCTCCGCTTCAAACCGTCCGAGGGAGTCGGTTTTGACAGTGGTGATTATCGGCGTTGAAACTCCCGGTATCTTTTGGGTGATTGTAACGTTCCCATCACTCAATGGCTTTCTCTTTTCAGGGTTTTCGGGGTTGTCAGGGTTGTCAGGGTTGTCGGGATTGTCGGGGTTGTCGGGATTGTCAGGGTTATCCGGATCGTCGGGGTTATCCGGATTGTCGGGATCAGTGCCGCCGGGGGTGTCGTCATCATCGTCGGCGGGATAGGTGATGGTGCCGGTAATCTTGATGGTGTCGTGTGGCTTGAGCGTCACTGTCAGATGGTTGGCATCTGGGGAACCGGCGGGATCGGTCGAGCTGATGGTGGCGTTGTCGGGCTTCTTGTACGAGCATGCCAGGTCGCTGTAGAGCGAGATCCTCACCCCGAGGGTCTTCCCTTCGAGCACGTTGCGGCGCGTCGCTCCGTAGCCGAGATAGCGGGAGCCGTCATACCACGAGATGGATGTCCTCGATGTCACGTCCTTTCCGTCGGGTGTGAGCACCGTGACGGAGAGGTCGTGGCTCGACATGATGTTGTCGAAGCGGTAGATGGGATGCATGCGGGTGTTGGTCACCTCCACATATGAGACAGGGCCGATGTCGTTCTCCTCCTTGTCGAGGAGGATAAGGTCTTGCGACAGTATGTCGTTGCTCTGACTGCGCAGTTGCCCCGAATAGGTGGTCTTCACCAGGCCTGTGGATTTCAGCACGTTGGAGTACGTGTATCTCTGCTCGTTTTCCTTAACGAGAAACTCACGGGGGTAGTTGTTCTGGAGCTGGCGGAGCACAATCCTCGAGCCCTTCAGATCCGCGAGGCGGTCGGCGGGAAGGAGGAAGGTGACGGTGCCGTAGATGGTGTCCGTCTGATTTACGGGGTCATCCGGATTATCGGGATTGTCGGGGTCATCCGGATTCGGGTTGTCAGGGTTATCCGGATTATCCGGATTATCGGGGTTATCCGGATTGTCGGGGTTATCCGGATTATCCGGATTGTCGGGGTTATCCGGATTGTCGGGGTCGCTGTTGCCGGGGTGTGGCGCGTAGAAGAAATGACGCCATCCCGGAGCATTGCGGTAGAGGGGTTCAGACTCCGGTGAGACCACGCAGCGGATGTTCTTGCTCACCTCTTCGAGTCCTTTGAAAAAATCATCCTCAGGGCCCGTGGCATCCGGATTGGTGTATGTCGGGGGCACAGCAGCATCGCAGTAGATGGTCTTCATACTGGCGGCCTGAGCCTCGAGTCCCCGCTCCTCCACCGATTCCGTGCAGGCAGGGAGCATCAGCGTCTCGACAGAGGCCGGGAACATTCCCTCCCTTACGGTCGGGAAGCCGCTGACTCGGCGGATGTCGATCCGCTTGCAGCAATCCATATATTGGGCAAACCATTCGTCATCACCTTCAATGGCGCCCACCACTATCGCGTCTTTCACAGTGGAGAGGGAATGGGATTCACCGGGATGCAGGTATTGCTCCATCACGGATTGGATGGTCTGCTGGAGCTGGCCGGGCTTGAACCAGTCCATGATCAGCTCGCCGGTGGCGAGGTTGAATTTGTTGGTGCCGGGCTCGTCGGGCGTCGTCGGGTCGTAGACGAAACGGGCCACGCAGTCGATGTTGTCGTCGCCCATCGTGATGGTGAGAGGATTGACCGGTGTGCCGTCGGGCCGTGGCGTTACAGGTGTGCCGTCCATCTCCCATCCGGAGAAGCGGAAGTTGGGATTGGGATTGGCATACACCTGACGCTCCTCGCCGCGCCGCATGATGAAGTACTGCTCATCGACCGTGCCTCCGCCGGAGGGGGTGATGAAGATCCTCACGCGGTGGATGGTGTCGGAAGGCTCCTCGGGAGCCTCCGGGTCGTAGTCATACCAGGCGGTCAGTACGGAGCTTTTGGCGGGCACCGTATACTGAAAGCAGGGACTGGAGGATATGATTTCTTTCCCGTCTCGCCATTCCCTGAAGATATAGTTGGGGTATCTTCGGGCGCGGATATTGACCACGCTTCCGGCATCGAAGAGTGCGCCGTCGCCATAGAGCTCATACTCATTGCTGAAGTCGCCGTTCCCGTCGCCCGGTTCATAATAATCATAGTAGGAGGTGTTGCGCAGATAGTTTGGCGCTGTGGCCAGCTGCACACGGTATTTCACCCCCGGCTCGGGAGGCGGGGTTATGTCGTTGCCGTCGCCGCTGTTGTAGGTGCCGGCCACCGTCGCGAAGACGGCCGCCAACATCAGCCCGGCGAGAAGGCATAGGTTTCTTTTCATTCTCAAGACGATGATTAAGAATTGACTGATAGCTAAAACGAGATAGAACAGCGGTTTACTGGGCGATGACGGCTTTCTTCACCATATTGCCGGCCTTCACCACATAGACCCCTGCGGGGAGGGTAGCGCTGATTGAACCAAAGCCTTCGGCCACTGTCTTGCCGTCGATGGCGAAGATGGCGATGGTGCCGGGGGCGGTCACTGATATCTGAGAACCTTCCACTGAGACGCCCGCATTCTGAGCATCCACGGTCTCGACACCGGAACCACGGGTGAGGCGCAGCGTGAAGCGGGCGTTGTCGGAGCCGGCCTCGGAAGTGAAGGTATAGTCATGCTCGTTGAGGTCGGTCACCTCGCCGCTTCTGTTGTCGACAAGCTCCACGGTGTAGCCGGCCGAATTGCGGGAGTCGGCGCTGACGGTATAGGAGCCGGGCGAGGAGATGCGGACGCCCACGGGATATTCGCCGTTGCCGAACGGGCGCTCGTTGATGGCGTAGCTCACGGAACCCTGCGTCGTGAAGATCTGGGGAGCGTCGCTCATGGAGAAGAACTTCGAGGCGTCGCAGGCGATCTCATAGTCGGCCGAGGCTTCGTCGTTGACCACCAAGCGTGTGCGGTCGGCGCCGGAAGCACCCGTGATGTGGATATTGAAGATGCTGCGGGGGGAGCCTCCTGCGCTGAGCGCCGGCATCTCCGTCTGGTTGGGGGCGTTGACGAGCTCCTGTATTCTGGTGGCGTCGTGGCGACCCTCCTTCCTGAAGGTCATGTCGCTGTCGTTGAGCTTCTGCACGAAGAATGCCTCGAAGGGCCGGAGCGCGAAGTTATCGTCGACAAGCGAGAATGCCTCGTAGGTATAGTTGTCGTTGAGATAGCGCCACACAGTGATGGGCGTCATGTAGTCGTCGCCGCTGTCGGTCTTGACATTGTGGCGGCATAGGAAGAAGGCGTCGTAGGGATTTCCGACGAGGTTCCACGAGGAGTTGTGCTCAAAGCCCACTACAGCGTCGTTCTTCGCGAGGGCAACCTTGACATCCTCGTTGGAGAAGGCGGTGTTGGAGCCCATCGCGCTGTTCCAGCTGAAAGTGAAAGGGCCGTCGGCGGGATCGGCATGGTTGTCGGATGTCAGCACATAATGGAGTATGTAGCCCTGGCCGGCTTTAAGCACTGCGTCGGTGGAATTGGTTTCCGGAAGCAGCTTCACCCATGCCGACTGGCTCTGTTCCTCCGACTCGTTGCGGGTGGCGCGGATATGGCCGTCGTAGCGCATCACGGTCCAGAGGGCGTCTTCGGGGGTCTTTATGTCCTTCATGTTCACATTGAAGGGGAAGGAGATGAAATTCCATGCCTCGTGAGTCTGCGAACCATCGAGGAGCCGGAGGTTGACCTCCATATTGTCGGCAGTCACCTCACCGTCTGAGATGAAAGTGGAGGTGGGGTCGATCTGGATCTCGATGCCGTAATTGTAGGCCGGACTGTAGCTGGCGTTCTGGGTAAGTTTGGAGATGTGTATGGCCTCCGTGGACTTGTTGGTGAAGCTGCCATACCGACTGTCGCTGTTGTAATAGTCACTGTATGTGGCGGAATCACGGAGCTTGAAGCTGACAGGGTTGGCGATGCCGTTGACGGTGGTCACTTCCATCGGTCTCACGGCCTCGATATAATCCACCGCCTCATCAAGAGCCTTGTGGGAGATAAAACCCTTATAATTATCGTTGTTATAGAAATCGAGAGCGAATGCCGGCACATAGAGGGTAATCTGGTTGTTGTTTTCCCGATTCATGTCGAGGTTGCCCTGATAGGGATATGGATCAAAGCACTTAAATGACTCCAGAGAGTTCATGTGGACAAAAGAGTCATCGCTGATCTTTGAATTGTCGCGCACCGTGAGCTCCCTAACAGCAGAGTCATAAAAAACCTCGACGCTTACCTCGCAACCATGAGGAATGTCGAAAGACTCGAGGCCTGAACCCATGAAAGCCTGGCCATTGATTTTTTTGAGACTGTTGCCGACAGTGGCAGTGCGGAGACTGGAACAATATGAGAAACAGTTTGAACCAATTGACGCGATATTAGGAAGACTCACTTCTGTGAGGCTTTTACAGTGGCTGAAAGCATAGTCTCCAATTGAGGTAATGTTGTCGAGGTTAATGTTGCTGAGGTTGTGGCATTCCTTGAAAGCATTGTCGTAGATTCCCTTCACCTCAGATGATAGTGTGACGGTTTCCATCCAATAGAGGTCTTTGCATCCCCAGATATATGGCGCGTTACCGTCGCTCATATTGATTGTCACGTCGCTGAGATCGAGGGATATGAGATTGGGGAGCTGGCTGAAGACATTCATGTCGTTGGTCTGGATTGTGCCGGTGATCCTCAGGTTGTAGACATCGCGGAGGTCATCGCCTGCGACGGCTTTCACGGCATCAAACAATCCCCCGGGATTGCTGTTGACGTCTGTTTTCTTCGTCCTGTGGCTTTTCGCGAAGATAGTGAATGATGACTGCCATCCATCCTCGTTGTTGTCGCATTTGACGCGATATGCCGCAACGTCATTGTCGTTGACTATGATTTTCGGAGATGCGCCGTAGGGGTTTCCCCATATTATGGCCGGAGCGGAGGCTTCAAGTGTTATCTCCCGAATTCGACCGCTCATCAAAAAATCACCCGTCATGTGGGTATAACAGCCGGGAACAGTAATGGAAAGATTCTCTGAATCACACCAGTTGAAACCAAATTGCTGATAGCTGCAGTCTGTGAGGGTAAATGTCTTCCCATCAAGTCTGGAATCGTTTGTGCTGAATACGAATTTCACAGCTTCCGGAAGCGTGACCGATACTCCGTCAGAAGCGTCGATGCCGGAGATGTGGGGAACCGGTGTCCAGATCTCGTTTCCGTCGGCGTCTGTTCCGCTATAGATGTCATGGGTAGAGATGAGGATTTTTGTGGTTCCCTCCTGGTTGTTGTCGAATCCATAGTAATCGTTATAGTTGCCATTCCATTCATGGCGTCCCTTGATCTCGAGGGTGTAGGCATGGGCAGGTGTGGTCGTGGCTTGCAGCGCGAGGAACGCGCAGGCTGCCGCGACCGTGATTCTGATGTCGGGTAGTTTCATAATGGTAGTCGTTTTAAACGCTAAGCTGAAATCGTTTGGTTGGGTGATACAGGCCCACGGGAAACGGTGAGTCTGTATTTTCTGCAAATATAATGAAAAATTATGTAATATGCTGTAAAATCGGAGGAAAACCCGCGAAAAAATAACAGGATACGGACGCGGGGTCAGAAGCGGAGGCCGATGTTGGCCTGGAGGTTCTCGATGGAGCTGAAAAGGCTCACTGTGCGGCTCTTATACCAGTGGCCGTTGAGCTTGCCTATGAGGCTGAAGAAGATGTCGCCCATATTGTAGGTGAGCGAGGAGCGCCCGGCGATGTTGAGCGACAGCATGTCGCGTCGTCCCTCCCAGTTGTCTTCGCGGCAGTGGGTGAGCCCTACCGACGGCATGGCGCTGATGTTGAAGAGGAGCCGGCTGTTGATCACCCAGTTGAAGCCGTAGCCGAAGAGCAGGGCATAGCTGTCGTAATGGAACTCATACTCGCGTGGGTCATGCTTCAGATAAGGGAGCACCGCCGGGGGAAGCTTGTTGAAGTCGAGCGAGAGGTCGAGGTTGCAGTAGGAGAATCCGATGAGCCAGGAGCCCTGGCTACGCTTCTGGTATTTCGAGAAGTTGTAGGACGCTCCCTGCGAGTAGCGGCGGTTGTTGAAGAAGTAGTAGATGTCGAGGCCGGAGGTGCGCAGGCTGAGGCCGGGAAACTCCTTCTTGAAGAGTCGCCCGTTCTTATAGTCGCCGAATTTGCGGAGGAAGGTTCCTCCGGTGTTCTCCTGATAGTAGACCTCGGCGTTGAATCGGGCGCAGTTGAAGCCGAACTCGAATTTCTTGTGGTTGACCGACTCGGTGCCCACGAGGTTGGCGATGTCGACGGTATATCCGATGCTGACGGCCATATACTGGAGATAGGCACCGATGTTGGAGTAGATGTTGCTCATCATGCGGATGGGCACGTCATCCTGGAAACGCATGGCGTAGGAGTCTACCCAGTTGTCGGAGACGAAGCGGAACTTCCAGCGCTTGCCGGTGCCCACCACGTAAGCGGTGTCGTAGGAGTTGAATACGCGGTCGCCCCAGTTATAGACGTTCATGCATAGCTTCACGAACTTCGGGGCGCGGATGGAGGTGTCTTTCATGGCGAATCGGCCGTCGATGATGAGGCGCCACCACGCGGTGTCGCTCTTCTGCGGCCTCACGGAGTCGGAGGGGAGGGGAGCCACGGAGTCGGCGGGGACGGGGGCCGTGACGTAGTCGGGAGAGGAGGGGAGAGGCGCCCCCTGCGTATTGACACAGCAATACGCCATGACCAGAAAGGCCACGGCCGCCGCCATGCGAGGGGGTAGCGATATTCTCATTGGCGGCTGAAGAGGAGGCGTCGCGCCTCGGCGGCCTGGGCGTCGGGCACGAGCAGCACTATGGAGCCGGTGCCTGAACCGGGGGCCGGAAAGAGCTCGGAGAGGGCATTGGCCTGCACTACGGCCCTGATGCCGTGGCTCTCGAGCATGCCCTTGTCGATATAGGCCTCGGGCTCGCTTGAATATTGATTGATTTCAGTCATATCTTATTGATCCTCACTTTATGCCCCGCCTGTTGAGGGCATGCTGATAGCGCATGGCGTTGTCGAGATGCTCCTTATAGGTGGCGGCGAAGTTGTGGTAGCCGGAAAAGTCCTCGCGGGCGCACATATAGAATTCGTCGGTCTGTTCGGAGTTGAGCACGCGGTCGATGGTGGCCACGCTGGTGGTGCGTATCGGCCCGGGGGGGAGCCCCTCGTGGAGATACGTGTTGTAGGGGGAGTCGACCTTCAGATGCTCCGCGTTGATGCGGCGTATGGAGTAGTCGTTGAGCGCGAATCTCACGGTAGGGTCGGCCTGAAGCTTCATGCCTGCCCATAGACGGTTGACATACAGCCTTCCGATGCGTCCTTTCTCGTTCTCCTTATTGGTCTCCTGGTCGACGATAGAGCAAAGCGTCATGACTTCGGCGGGGGTGAGGCGCATGTTGTCGGCGAGCTGCCGACGGTCGGGATTCCATACACGCAGGTAGTTGTCTCCGATTTTCTTTATGACGTCGCGCGGCGAGGAAGTCCAGTAGACCTCGTAGGAGTCCTCGAGGAAGAGGGAGAGGGCCTGTTCGGGGGTGAGTCCGTAGGGGGCAAGCACCGCAGGGTCGCTGAGCAGGGCGAGCAAGGAGTCGGCGGGGAAGTCGAGCCTGCGGCTTATCCTCTCGGCGAGCACCTCACGGCGGAGGAATCCGTTGAAGGTGAGGGTGACGGGATCCTGGGCGCCGCGCCGCAGGCGCCGCTGCGCCATGAAGGGGCTCATTCCCTTTGGTATCAGGTAGGCCCCGTGGCGCTTGTCATAGTCCACGTGGCGGATGCGCATCAGGCGCATCACCCGGTCGGAATAGCTCTGGCCAAGATATTTCGTGAGAGAGTCGGCCACCATCTGGCTGGTGGCCGACTTTGGAATCCTGATGATCACGTCTCTGTCGGCGCCGGAGAACACCATGGGCATGGCGGTGAAAAACGCTATCACCGCGAAAGCGATAGTGGCGTAGAGCACCACAGCGGGGAGATTGGAGACCCGGCGGTGGTGTGGCGTGGCAGAGTCGCCCGTCTGTGTCATTTGCGTGATTTGAATTTTTCGAGTTGCGGTTCGAGGGCTGCGAGTGCCAGGTCGACTGCCTCCTCAAAGGTGTCGGCGGTCTTAGAGGCATAGAACTCCGGAGCGTCGGCCACTATCACACGGATGCCGGCCTCCTTGTTCATCGCGGTCTCGGGCTTGATGAGACGCAGATTCACGTCGATGTCGCTCACCATCTCGTTGCGGCGGCAGAATTTCTCCACTTTCTTGTTGACAAAAGCCGTGAGCTTCTCGGTGATGTCAAAATGGATAGCTTTGATTGAAAGTTCCATAAGCTGCTGGTTTTGTGGGTTTATTTATGTTGGGCCGGCTCCCGTGGGATGCCTCCCTCACGGAAAGGAGGGCTTCGGGACTCCGACTTTTTACAAAGATAAACAAAAAAATGCGATTTTTGCTTATGTCTGACGGGAAAAATTGCACTCAGCGGGATTTCCCGCCGTCACCGGGCCTGGCGCCGAGGGCCCTGGGATGGGCGGCGGAGTAGGCGCGCTTCATGTCGGCGAAGCTGACGTGGGTATAGATCTGGGTGGTGGCGAGCGAGGAGTGGCCCAGAAGCTCCTTCACGGAGTTGAGGTCGGCGCCGTCGTTGAGCAGGGCGGTGGCGCATGTGTGGCGCAGGGTGTGGGGGCTCTTCCTCGCGGCCGGCGTGGCGGCGAGGGCGCGATGCACCACGTCGTAGATCACCCATCCGGAGGCCGGCTCTCCCTTGTTGACGATGAGCGCGCGAGGCTCCTCCATGTCGGGCCAGAGCTCGTCGCGGGCCTTCATCCAGCGGCCGATCTCGTCAAGCAGCTGCTGCGCCACGGGAATGAGGCGGTCCTTGCCGCGCTTGCCGTGCACCCGTATCTCTCCCGAGTGGAAGTCGATGTCGGAGTCGCGCACGGCGGCGTTCACGATCTGCCACACGGCCTCCTCGTCGGCGAACTTGACCTCGGTTTTCTGCGGGT
>USHH01000040.1 GCA_900554345.1 uncultured Bacteroidales bacterium
GGCGGCCAGCCCCGACGCGTCACCTTCGACTCACGCGGCGCTACACCAGAGGCCTTCACTCCCGACGGGAAGAGCATCGTCTACACGGCGGGCATCCAGGATCCTGCCAAGAGCGCCATGGCACCCTTCGGCGTCATGTCGGAGCTCTACTCGATACCGGTGGAGGGCGGCCGGCCGACACAGATCCTCGGCACCCCGGCCCTCGGAGTCAGCTATCTCGGCGACGGCAAGTCGTTTGTCTACGAAGACAAGAAGGGATTTGAAGACAAGTGGCGCAAGCACCACACCTCGTCGATCACCCGCGACATCTGGCTCTACGACGCCAATACAGGCCATCATACCAACCTCACAGACATTGCCGGAGAGGACCGCAACCCGGCCGTGGGAGCCGACGGCAAGACCGTCTATTTCCTCAGCGAGCGCAACGGAGGCTCCTTCAACGTCTATTCGATGAATCTCGACAAGCCGGGCAGCGTGAAGGCGCTCACCGACTTCACCACACACCCCGTGAGGTTTCTCAGCCGCGGCGGCAACGACCTGTTAGCCTTCACCTACAACGGCGAGCTCTACACCATGCGCCCCGGCGCGAAGGCCGAGAAACTGAAGGTGGATGTGGTCGACGATGACCTCGACGAGCCTTCCGACATCTCCTTCTCACGCGCGTCGGAAGCCGCAGTGTCGCCCGACGGCAAGCAGGTGGCCTTCATCAACCGCGGCGAGGTGTTCGTGACCTCCACCGAGTATAAGTCGACAAAGCAGATCACCCACACGCCGGCCATGGAGTATGGCCTGAGCTGGGACAAGGACGGCCGCGGCCTCTACTACACCTCGCTGCGCGACGGCCGGAGCAACATCTATCACGCCACAATCGCCCGCAAGGACGATCCCAATTTCTCCAACGCCACCCTCGTCAACGAGGAGCCTATGTTTAAGGCCGACGGAGTGGAGCGCTCATATCCCATGGTGTCGCCCGACGGCAAGAAGATGGCCTTCATGCAAGACCGCAACAACCTCATGGTGATGGACCTCGACACCAAGGCAGTGAAGCCGCTGCTCGAGCACGTGAGCAACTACCGCTCCGACGGCACTAATATGGAGTGGAGCCCCGACAGCCGAATGATAGCCGTGGAGGTGATGAATCCCAGCCACGAGCCCTACAGCGACATCTCCATCATCCGTGTGGCCGACGCCGAGGTGATACCGGTGACGCGCACCGGCTATTTCGACCAGAATCCCCACTGGAGCGCCGATGGCAACGCCGTGATCTTCGCCTCGGAGCGTTACGGCATGCGCAACCACGCCTCCTGGGGCTCGCAGAGCGACGTGATGATGACTTTCCTCAACAAGGACGCCTACGATAAGTTCCGCCTCAACGAGGAGGACTTCGCCCTGCTGAAAGAGGTCGAGAAGGAGCAGAAGAAGGCCGCCGACGACAAGGACAAGGCCGACAGGAAAAAGAAGAAAAAAGACGACTCCAAGGCGGAGACCGAGGAGAGCAAGGAGATAACCATCGACCGCAACGGCCTCGAGGAGCGCACTGTGCGCCTCACACCCAACTCGTCGGAGCTCGCCGACTACGCCCTCTCCGACGACGGCGAGACGCTCTACTACCTCTCGGCCTTCGAGGGTGGCTACGACCTCTGGAAGAAGGAGCTGCGCAAGGACGAGGTGGAGCTCGACAAGAAGCTCGACGCCTCCCCCGCCGCCATCACCAAGGACAACGACGGCAACCTCTACCTCGTGGGCTCGACGGTGAAGAAATACGTTCCCTCCTCCTCGAAGCTGACTCCCGTCGACATCTCGGGCAAGGTGAAGCTCGACCCCGCGAAGGAGCGCGAGGCGATGCTCGAATATGTGAGAAACGAGGCAAGGGAGAGGTTCTACCTCCCGGAGATGCCTGTCGACTGGGATATGTATGTCGACAACTACAGGCGTTTCCTCCCCCACATCAACAACAACTATGACTTCGCGTCGCTGCTCAGCGAGCTTCTCGGCGAGCTTAACGTGTCGCACTCCGGCGGCCGCTACTACGGTCCCGGCGCCAACGAGGCCACGGCATCGCTCGGCCTGCTCTACGACATGACCTACGACGGCGACGGCATGAAGGTAGACGAGATCATCGCGGGCGGTCCGTTCGACCGCGCCACCACACGCCTCAAGAAGGGCGACATCATCGAGAGCATCAACGGCAGCAAGCTGGAGGCCGGCAGCGATGCCTCTAAGCTTCTCAACGGCATCACCGGCAAGAAGACACTCGTGGGGATCCTCGACCCGGCCACAGGCTCCAGATGGGACGAGGTGATTCTACCCGTCTCGAACGGCCGCACCAACGGTCTGCTCTACAACCGCTGGGTGAAGAGCCGTGAGAAAGCCGTCGACAGCCTCTCCAACGGTCGTCTGGGCTACGTGCACATCGAGTCGATGGATGACGAGAGCTTCCGCCGCGTCTACGCCAAGCTGCTCGGCGAGTATGTGGATAAGGAGGGTATCGTGATCGACACACGCTGGAACGGCGGCGGCCGTCTCCACGAGGATATCGAGGTGCTCTTCAGCGGCGACCGCTACCTGACGCAGGAGATCCATGGCCGCAAGTCGTCGGAGATGCCTTCTCGCCGCTGGAACAAGCCGAGCATCATGGTGATCGGCGAGGCCAACTACAGCAACGCCCACGGCACGCCCTGGGTCTACAAGCATAAGAAAATGGGCAAGCTCGTCGGTATGCCGGTGCCCGGCACCATGTCGAGCGTCAACTGGATCACTCTTCAGGACCCGTCGATGATCTTCGGCGTGCCCGTGGTGGCCTTCCGCACTGAAGACGGCACCATCCTCGAGAACACACAGCTGGAGCCCGACATCAAGGTGGCCAACAAGCCGGAGGATGTAGTGAAGGGGATCGACTCGCAGCTCGACGCAGCCGTCAGGGAGCTGCTCCGCGAGATCGACGGCAAGTAAGCAGAAAGAATCGCCAGCCAACAGCAGAGGCCGGATATCCATCGAGGGTATCCGGCCTCCGTATTATCCGGCTTGTAGGGACATGCCTTTGGCATGTTTCCACTCCGGCAATAATTCCGTCAATGCTGTCAGGCGAGGAGCTTCTTCACGAATTCGTAGTCGGGCTCCTCGGTGATCTGGTCGCAGAGCGATGTCCCCATCACCTTGCCGTCGGTATCGATCACGATGAGGGCACGGGCATAGAGGCCGCGGAGCGGACCGTCAACCAGCTCCACGCCATAGTTACGGCCGAAGTCGGAGCGGAAACCGGAGGCTGTGGCCACGTTGTCGATGCCGTTGACGGTGCAGAAGCGGGCGGCTGCGAAGGGAAGGTCTTTAGAGACGCAGAGCACCACGGTATTGGGGAGTTCGGAGGCCTCCTTGTTGAAGTGGCGCACGGAGGCGGCGCATACGTCGGTGTCGAGGCTCGGGAAGATGTTGAGCACAACACGTTTTCCGCGATAGTCATGGAGTGCGATGTCGGAGAGGTCGCGGCCTACGAGGGCGAATTCGGGAGCTTCGGTTCCTACCTTGGGAAGCTCACCGCAGAGATGCATCGGGTTGCCGTTTAAGAATACTGTTTCCATATTAATTCTGGGTTTATGTCTGATTGATGACGCGGCGCACTGCCGCCGCATCATATACAAACGCCCGGGCGCTCGAAAAGGTTCATCAATGTGCCGGACAACACTTCGTCAAATTGAAAAATTCAAGATAAATTAAACTAAGGGGCGGGGGAAACCGTTGAGAAAGCAAACCAACTATCAAAGATTATGGAAAGCGATAAGGGGCATGCCACTCCCCTCAGACTTGAGTTCAAGGACATCACCATCGACGACATACCACTTCTGCGCGGCTACTTCAACCGCGGCCTCTCCCGCTCATGCGACTATTCGATAGGCGGAGTGCTGATGTGGACCGACTTTTTCAAATATCAGTATGCTGAAGTCGACGACACGCTGCTGATGCGCGGCATCAATCCGGCCACCGGGACGGCCCTCTATTACGAGACACCACGCGACGGCAAGGGAGAGCGAGCCGTCTCGCTACTATGTAACTGCGGAGTATGCGGCGAGCCACGAGCCATCGTGGAATGCCGGCAGCGCGACTGCGGCGACACCCAAGCCGAAGCGGGGAATGATATCGAGGAATGGAAGGAATACCTCTACCTGCTGAAACAGTTCACCCACTTCTCCGGCAAGAAGATGGAGAAGAAACGCAACCACCTCAACTATTTCCTCAACAACATCGGCTACACCGTGAAGCCCATCACGCCTGAGGAATGCGGACGGCTCATCGACTTCACGAGGCGCTTTATGGAGCGTCACACCGGCTCTGAGCTCCTCGACTACGAGGGAAACGAGACGATAAAGGTACTGGATAATTATCACCTCTATGGCTTCGAGGGGATGCTGATAGAGATTGACGGCGAGATCGCCGGCTATACTTTCGGCGAAGTGATCGGCGACACTTTCTTCGCACACGTGGAGAAGGGAAACATCGAATACCGCGGCATCTATCAGGCGCTGGCGTCGTTCATGGCCCAGCATATAGAGAAGAGTCATCCGGAGGTGGTGTATGTCAACCGCGAGGAGGACATGGGCGACGAGGACCTGCGCAAGAGCAAGGAGTCGTATCACCCCTGTGCCTACGTTGTGAAGACATATAGGCATATAAACGATATCTGCCATAATATCAGAATAGGGGCAATAAAGCAGGAAATCAAGGCTCAATCCATATAAGACAAATATCAATATTAATATATACTGCTAAATATCAATATATTATAGCCTTATTGTCGCAAGCGTTTAATTTTTTGCAAAATTTCTTGCATCAATGCTTTACTTTTATTAAATTTGTGGCGTTAACATTTAAAATCTTGCATTATGAAATCAAGACTCCTTTTCTATTTGATTCTTGGTATCGTTCTGGGAGCATGCGAGCACCTGGAGATGCCATCAAATGAGGATGTCTCGCTGCAAAAGGAAAGCAAAGCCTTTCTATCAGCAATCAAAGTAGCCGATGACTTCATGGGCCAACTTGACGGCGGGACCAGAGCTCCCCGCATCCTTTCAGATAAATTTATTTCGGAAATTGCATGGTATATGGTGTTACTCGATAGAGAAGGAGGTGAGTCATGAAGAGAATCATATCTATATTGATGGCGCTCATATCGGTGATTTCGGTATACGCCTTCTCAGAGGAAGTGATCGATGGTGTAGTCTATCGTATTCAGTATGAGCATGCCGAAGTCATGTCTCTATCTGAAGGAAGCAATCCCGACTTTGTCATCATCCCCGAGAGTATAAATTACAACGGTGTAACACTTCCTGTGGAATATATTTTGGACAAGGCATTCTACTGCAACTACTGGCTGACCGGCATAGAGCTGCCTTCAACAATAAAACATATCGGCAACGATGCATTCTATGGGTGCATCTCATTAAAGGGAATCACCCTTCCAGATTCTCTGGAACTAATACAGAATAATGCTTTTGCTGATTCCGGGATTGAGAATATAGCTTTTAAATCGACATCGTGTCCAGAATTTTTTGACATCGCATCGTCTTTCAAAGGTCTTACACTAAAGAACATATCATTCCCAAAAATATCTGAAGAAAGCTATAAGGAGATGTTCAATCCATGGATTGAACACATGTCAAGAATAGATTTCAATATCGAGGAAGAATATGATAAAGTATTCTACTCGGGCGAAGAGTTATTCATTCCGGAACATGCAGAGATTGCCTCCAGCTATGCGCAGCATTGTGCAATGGCAGATAATTCCTCTGTATTATTCACAAAAACCGGAGAAACCATAAATCTATTCACACCATTTCTGGTAGGAAGAGGCTATGATATCAAAATCAATGATATCACTCCTGATAATGGTTATCTGTTTTTGGAATACTTCGGATATCCAAATCATTGCAATATGGAGATTGAGTCTGAACGGTTCCTAAACAATAATTTCTTTGATATGGCGACAGGAATCTACCAATATCCCGTAGAGGCCGATTTCACTTATCGCGTAGCCAACATACCCGGAGCAGGTATAGAGAATGCCGATGAAAACGACAGACTGTTTGATGTCTTTACAATAGATGGAGTGAAGAAAGCATCCGGTCTTAAAGAGTCAGATATCCGGAAGCTGGGAAAAGGGTTCTATATACTCCACGACGAAAACGGCTCCAGGAAAGTAATTGTGCACTGACCTAACCCGACAATCTCTCAATCATAAAAAGGCCGAAGACTTGAATATAGAGTCTTCGGCCTTTTATCTGCAAGCCATGATGAGAATTCAGATTATGATGGCATATAGTGCCGCGTTTTTTTATTAACTTTGCAGAGAGTTTATCCCCAACGTCGGGAATCAAGCTCGATCAGCTTGATTTTCAAAGCATATTAAGCCGAATTATTAAAATGAGCGACGTACTTGTAATCATACCCACCTACAACGAGATAGAGAATATCTCCAACATACTGGAAACGGTGATGAAGTTTCCCGACAATTTCGATGTGCTCGTGATCGACGACAACTCGCCCGACGGCACAGCGGAGGCCGTGGAGCGCCTCATGAAGGAATATCCCGGGCGCATCCATCTCGAACGCCGCGCCGGCAAGCTCGGCCTCGGCACGGCTTACATCCACGGCTTCAAGTGGGCGCTCAAGAGAGACTACGGCTACGTGATAGAGATGGACGCCGACTTCTCCCACAATCCCGCCGACCTCACACGCCTCTACCACGAATGTAAGGACAAAGGCACCGACCTCTGCATCGGCTCACGCTACATAACGGGCGTGAATGTGGTGAACTGGCCGATGGGACGCGTACTGATGTCGTATTTCGCCTCGGCCTACGTCAGGCTCATCACCGGCATGACCCTGCGCGACTCCACGGCGGGCTTCGTATGCTACCGCCGCCGTGTGCTGGAAGCCTTCGACCTCGACGGAATAGAGTTCAAGGGATATGCCTTCCAGATCGAGATGAAGTTCAAGGCCTACAAGATGGGATTCAAGATCACCGAGCTGCCCATCATATTCATCAACAGGCAGCTCGGCACATCCAAGATGAACTCATCGATATTCGGCGAGGCCATGTTTGGCGTCATAAAGCTGAAGCTGATGAGCATGTTTCGCAAAAAGAAATTTCAGTCGCCCCGGTAATACTGCTGCAGATAGCAGCGGGCGATGAAGTCCCAGTTGTCGGCCACGAGCCGGCGGTCGTCGGTGCCGGGGAAGGCGGCATCTGGAATCCATCCCTTCGAGGCGCAATAGGTCAGCAGGTCGGCCGGACACACTCCCCTCACGGTGAAGAGGTCGATGGCGTGCTCGCGCGCGAACGCCTCGTCGTAGTAGGGGTTGATGGGAGCCTTGATGCAGCGGGCCACGTCGTGGGCCACGAGCATCCCCTTCTCCCTGTTGATCATCACCACAAAGTCATCGCTTCCCTCCAGCTGCTGGAGATGGCGCTGCGCGGGATTCCAGCCGAGGGCCTTGATGAAGAAATCGTTGAGGTCGTCATACCTGTCGAAAAACTTCACCATCTCCCCTTCCGTAGCCTTGATGAATCCCTCGTAGTAGGGATGCGGCGCGGCGTCGCCGCTTTCCTGCGGCTTCTGCTCCGGCAGGGGCTTGCGGTCGATGATGAGGCTCAGCCACTCCACCACATAATAAGCCAGCGGACCAGTGGGGTCTTCCATGAAGGCCTGCTCCACGCGCTTGTTGATCTCCCCCACCTGTGACTCGTCGTTGAGGTCGATTCCCTTGAGGAGCTCTGCCATGGAGAAGGCGAAGGCCGGTGCCATTAGCCAGGAATGCATGAAGAGCCAGTAGCCGTAGTCGTAGATGGCCTTGTGGTCGGTCTTCTCATGCAGGTCGAGTGCGATCGCCAGATTGTAGTCTTCGGGTGTGGGAGCGTCGTCATAGACGCTGTCGAGCAGCTCATGCCAGGCGTCGGCGGCGGCCATCACCTCCTTGTCGAGGGGATAGAGCATGCGTCGGTTCTCATAGTTCATCGCCAGGGCATACCACACCACAAACCTCACGTCCTCACGGTTGAGCTCGTAAGGGATGTAATCGTCAGCCACTTCAAAGAAGGGAAGCCAGCGGCCGTAGCGGCGCCGGCACTCGTCGATGAAAGAATGCCAGAGGCCGGCATCCGTGATTGTGTCCTGATAATAGCCGATGACGCAGAGGGCGGCGCGCTGCACCACGGCCTCGGGCCAGCCGGGAAGGAGGTGGCGCTTCTCCGCCACCTCCATCAGCCTGTTGACGAGGTCATAGTAGTAAGGATCGGTGGCCGACACCTTAGGAAACGAGGGCTGGCGGAGCAGAAACGACTCCCTGGATATCTTTTCCATGTCAGCACTGCTTTTTCAGTTGGGCCACAAGCGCGTCGGGCGTAAGCTCGCATTGGCAGCCGCCGACCATATCCTTGAGCGTCACGACGCCCTTCTCGAGCTCCGACTCACCGATGATAGCCACGTAGGGGATGCCCTTGGTGTTGGCGTAGGTGAGCTGCTTCTTCATCTTCACGGGGTCGGGATAAACCTCGGCTGAGACGCCCTCGCGTCGCAGCGCGGCTGCGAGCTGGAGGGAGCGCACGGCCTCGGCGCTGCCGAGGTTGAGGAAGATGACGTCGACGGCCGAAGAGACATCCTCCGGATATAGGTTAAGCTGGTTGAGCACATCGTAGATCCTGTCGGCGCCGAACGAGATGCCCACTCCGGAGAGGCCGGGCATGCCGAAGACACCCGTGAGATTGTCGTAGCGGCCGCCGCCCGTGATGCTTCCGATCTCCACGTCGAGGGCCTTGACCTCGATGATGGTGCCTGTGTAGTAGTTGAGGCCGCGTGCGAGCGATACGTCGAGCTCGATGGCCGACTTGTGGCCGATGGCTTCGATGCCGGCGAGCACCTCGCGCAGCTCCTCCACGCCCTTGCGACCGGTCTCGCTGTCGGCGAAGAGGCGGTCGAGCACATCGAGCTTCTCGGCGTTGGTGCCCTGAAGCTCGAGGAGCGGGCGGAGACGTTCGATCTGGGTCTCGTCGAGCCCCTTCTCGCGGAGCTCGGCGTTGACATTGTCGATGCCTATCTTGTCGATCTTGTCGATGGCCACCGTGATGTCGATGAGCTTGTCGGCCGCGCCTATGGTCTCGGCGATGCCGGAGAGCACCTTTCGGTTGTTGAGCTTTACGGCCACGCGGATGCCGAACCTGCCCATCACATAGTCGATGAGCGAGAGGAGCTCAACCTCGTTGATGAGCGAGTCGGAGCCTACGACATCGGCGTCACACTGGTAGAACTCCCTGTAGCGCCCCTTCTGCGGACGGTCGGCGCGCCATACGGGCTGGATCTGAAACCTCTTGAAAGGCATCTGGAGGTCGTTGCGGTTCTGCACGACGAAGCGGGCGAATGGCACCGTGAGGTCATAGCGGAGTCCCTTCTCGCAGATCTTGGCTGTGAGGCGCGGAATGTTGCGCTCGATAAGCTCCTGGTCGCATGTCGACTTGAAGCAGTCGCCGGAGTTGAGGATCTTGAAGAGGAGCTTGTCGCCCTCCTCGCCGTATTTACCCATCAGGGTGGAGAGGTTTTCCATCGCGGGTGTCTCTATCTGCTGGTATCCGAAGAGGCGGAAAGCGTCCTTTATGGTGTCGAAGATATAGTTGCGGCGTGCCATTTCCACGGGTGAGAAATCGCGTGTGCCTTTGGGTATTGAAGGTTTCTGGGCCATTATATGATGTGAATTTGTTGTCGGATGTCAAAACAGATGCGAAATTACAAAATCTTTTTGCAAAAAGCAATAACCGACGCCATCAGCGGTAGCTGACCATAATTTAAAAATGCACAAATATTTTGCGGGTCGGGCATAAATGACTAAATTTGCATTGCAAAAACATCAACCAAAATTTAATTTACACTATCATGATTAGTGATGCAATGGCAGCTGCTCTCAACAAGCAGGTGAACGCCGAATTCTGGTCGGCTTATCTCTATCTCTCCATGTCAAACAACTTCCAGACCATGGGACGCCGCGGCGCCGCCAACTGGTTTCGCATCCAGTTTCAGGAGGAGCAGGCCCATGCCCTCGCCCTCGTCGACTATATCCACGCTCAGAACCGCCGTGTGAGCCTTCAGGCCATCAACGACGTGCCCCAGCAGTGGGATACCCTTCAGGAGGCATTCGCAAAGACCCTGGAGCATGAGATGGCCGTGACACGCCTCATCCACGACCTCTATGCCCTGGCCGAGAAGGAGCAGGACTTCGCCACCCGCCAGATGCTCAACACCTTCATCGCAGAGCAGGTGGAGGAAGAAGAAAACGTGCGCGAGATCATCGACGACCTCACGCTGATCGGCGAGGACGGCTCCGGCATCTACCAGCTCGACCGTCAGCTCGCATCCCGCACTTATGTTGCGCCCCAGCTTTTCAAGTAAGACGGGCCCAACCAGCGTGAAGATAACAACGGAGCCGGAGAGTTGCCAGAGCGTCAGCCTTCCGGCTCCGCGTCATATATCAACGATTGCAATGGACAGTGGGGAAACATGCCGGAGACATGTCCCTACAAGCCAGTAACATCATAAGCCATTATAAGACAGGAATGATACAGATCGAATTCAGCAACGAGATAAGGAAAGCGGCCCCTGGTCTGAGGGTGATACAGATCGAGGCCACGGCCGCCAACGGGCCGACGAGCGACGGGCTCTGGCAGGAGATAGAGGAGGCGGGGCGCCTTATAGCATCCAGCTATGAGCTACAGCAGATCAACAAGCGCCCGGCAATCGCCGGCACCCGCCGCGCCTACAAGGCGCTCGGCAAGGACCCCAACCGCTACCGCCCGTCGGCCGAGGCGCTCTGCCGCCGGCTCGTCAACGGCAAGGGAATCTACCGCACCACGACCCTGATCGACGTGATAAACCTCATATCGATAATCACCGGCTACAGCATCGGCGGCTTCGACGCCGACAAGATAGATGGCGACAAGCTTACATTGCGTCGCGGTCAGGCTGACGACAGTTTCGAGGCCATAGGGCGCGGGCCGCTCAACATCGACGGCCTGCCGGTGTATGCCGACCGCAAAGGGGGCATCGGCACGCCGACAAGCGATGAGGAACGCACCAAGCTCACCCCCGACACCAGACATCTGCTGATGCTCGTGAACATGTATGAAGAAGAGACACCGGCAGACGAGACAATAAGCCTCATAACCCGCCTTCTCGAGAGATATGCGGGTTCCAATACGGAAGATATAAGAATCAGGGTCATAGAGTGCAACTGAGGACTTCCCGAGCACTGCCGCATTTATAATAAACCATATCGGCGCTTCGTTTTATTTTCAATGGAAACGAAGCGTTTTTACATACTACTGGCGGCACTGCTGATGCCGCTCGCCGCCATCTGGGGGCAGAACGTGAAGATCAGCGGAAAGGTGATCGACAACGAGGAGAAGCCGGTGGAATTCGCCACCGTGAGGATAGCCGGCACCGCCATAGGCACGAATACCGACCTACAGGGTCTCTATCAGCTGACGGTGGCTCCGCGCGACACCATCGACATCATATTCAGCTGCATCGGCTTCAAGACCGTCAACCACAAGCTCATCAAGCCACAGGGGGAGCTTACGGTCAATGTCAGGATGTATCCGGAGGATACGGAGCTCGCCGAGGTGGAGATCACGGGATTTCGCAACAACATCAACGGCATGCAGACTTTCGACACGGAGAGCTACAAGCTGTCGCCCGACGTGTCGGGAGGCAGCGTGGAGGCGATGCTCGCCACGATGCCGGGCGTGAACAGCAGCAACGAGATGAGCTCGCAGTATTCCGTCAGAGGCGGCTCTTTCGATGAGAATTCCGTCTACATCAACGGCGTGGAGATCTATCGCCCGCAGCTCGTGAGGAGCGGCCAACAGGAGGGCCTGAGCATCATAAATCCCGACATGGTGGGCAACATCAAGTTCTCGTCGGGAGGATTTCCGGCCCGCTACGCCGACAAGATGTCGTCGGCGCTCGACATCACCTACCGCGAGCCGGAGGCCTTCGAGGGCTCCGTAGGGCTCAGCCTTATGGGCGGTAGCCTCGCTCTCGGACAGAATTCCGGCAAGTTCTCCCAGCTCCACGGCCTGCGTTACAAGAAAAACAACTCCCTGCTCTCCTCGCTCGACACCAAGGGGGAGTATGATCCCTCATATCTCGACTATCAGACCAACATCACTCTTAAGCCAAACGACCGCTGGAGCGTGAATTTCCTCGGCAACATAGCCGTAAACAACTATAACTTCAAGCCGGCCGACCGCGAGACGAGTTTCGGCACGTCGGAAGACACCAAGCACTTCCGCGTCTACTTCGACGGTGAGGAGAAGGATAAGTTCGAGACCTATCTCGGTTCACTCTCCGTCAATTACCGTCGCAACAGGGCCACTGCATTCTCGTTCGGCCTGTCGGGATTCCTCACCAACGAGTTCGTGAGTTACGACATATCCGGTGAATACTGGCTCGATCAGGCCGGAACCGTGGGAGACGACGCCGTGGGCGGACAGCTCGGAGTGGGTAAATATATGGAGCACTCCCGCACGCGCCTCAAGGCAAGCGTGATCCAGGGATTCCTGAAGGGCACCACAACCTTCCGGAGCAACCACATCTCTTACGGACTCGTGTATCAGCGCGAGAAATTCACCGACCGCACCCGCGAATGGGAATGGCGCGACAGCGCCGGATATTCCCTGCCTACGGCTCCGGAGGGCGTACACCTCATATATAATCTCACATCCCGTCAGGATGTATCGACCAACCGCTTCGCCCTCTACGCCGAGGACGCCATCTATCTTGAATCATCGAAGGCATTCATGACCATCAATGCCGGAGTCAGGCTCTCCTACTGGGATTTCAACAAGGAGTTTCTCGCCTCGCCGCGAGTCAATCTCTCCATTTCCCCTATCGAATACAACCGCTGGAACTACCGCATAGCGGCCGGGCTCTATTACCAGTCTCCTTTCTATAAGGAATACCGCCAGGAGCAGATCGACGCCCACGACAACGCCTACATCCTCCTTAACAAGGATATCAAGTCGCCGAGGAGCTTACAGGTGCTTCTGGGCACAGATTATACATTCCGGGCCATGAACCGTCCCTTCAAGATCACTGCCGAAGCCTATTACAAGAATCTCGCCAATCTGATCTCATACGAGTATGACAACCTAAAGATCAACTATTCGGGCGTCAACGACAGCAAGGGATACGTGATGGGGCTTGACTTCAAGCTGTTCGGGCAGTTCGTGGCCGGAAGCGACTCCTGGCTGACGTTCTCGCTGATGAAGACACAGCAGACGCTCGACGGCAAGAAAGTGCCGCTGCCGAGCGACCAGCGTTATTCAGTGGGACTTTATTTCACCGATTACTTTCCTAAATTTCCTAAGCTGAAGTTCAGCCTGCGCGGAGTATTCTCCGACGGACTTACGATGACGCCTCCGAGGATTAAGCGGAGCGACGCTTACTTCCGTGCACCTGCCTATAAGCGAGTAGACATCGGACTTAGCTATCAGCTTGTGGGTGCTCCTACCGATGGCGTGAGGCCGTATAATTTCTGGCGCCATTTCAAGAGTATAGTGATCGGTGTTGATGTCTTCAATCTTTTCGACATCTCCAATGTGAGCAGCTATTACTGGGTTACCGACGTCAACAATATCCAGTATGCAGTGCCGAATTATCTGACGAGACGGCAATTCAATGTGCGTCTGAGCATGGAATTCTGAAGGGCTTGTGTCCCTTCGCAATCAGGCGGGAGGCCAC
>USHH01000041.1 GCA_900554345.1 uncultured Bacteroidales bacterium
CTGGCGGGGAGCGTCGGCATGGCTCCGTTGCGTGTGCAGACGAAAGCCGAGGTCTCCACTGCCTTGGCGTGGGCCTCTTCCACCGATTTCCCTTTGAGGAGGCTGGCTATGAAGGCGCCCGTAAACGAGTCGCCGGCTCCCACGGTGTCGGCCACCTCCACCTTCGGCGTAGGCCGGAACGACACGTGTCCCGGGGTGAAGACATAGCTGCCGTTGATGCCGCACGTCAGGATCAGCATCCGCAGATTGTATTTTCCGAGCAGAATCCAGCACTTGTCCTGAAGGTCGATGCCCGGATAGCCGAACATGCGGCTCACGGCCACGAGCTCCTCGTCGTTTATCTTAAGGATGTTGCATCGCGTCATCGAGTCGCACAGGGTCTCCTTCGTATAGAATCCCTGGCGGAGATTGACGTCAAACACTATCAGCGTGTCGTCGCGCCTCGGCATGGCGTCGAGAAACGCGCCGATGGTCTCTCTCGACACCACGTTGCGCTGGGCAAGGGAGCCGAAGCATACAGCGCGGGTCTTGCGCGCCAGCTGCTCGAGGGCATCCGTGTAGGGGATGTTGTCCCAGGCCACATTCTCCTTGATGTCGTATTGCGGTATGCCGGCCTGGTCGATCTCGACCTGAACCGTGCCGGTGGGGTAGGGCACTTCCGCAATCAGCTGGTTGAGTCCCTTCGATGTGAAATTCTCCACTATCTCCTTGCCGAGGGGGTCGGCGCCGACGGCGCTCACCACACAGCTCGGAAGCCCGAACTGGCTCACATGATATGCGAAATTGGCCGGGGCGCCCCCTATCTTCTTTCCTTCGGGAAGCACGTCCCACAGTGCCTCTCCCATTCCTACTACATAGTCTTTCATGACTTATATCCGTTGTTTTGTCGATTTATTACTTTTTGATTTTTAAGGTATAATAGAGCAGATATGCCACGCCGGCCGTCATTACGGCCACGGCTCCCGACTGCCCTGCGGCATCGGCGGCGAAACCCATCGCGAGGGGGAAGACCGTGCCTCCGAAGAGCCCCATGATCATAAGACCCGAGACCTCGTTCCTCTCCTTTGGCGAATAGATGAGCGCCTGAGAGAAAACAATCGAGAAGACGTTGGAGTTTCCGAAGCCAATGAGCGCGAGCGCCGTGTAGATTGCGGGGAGTGTGTCGCAGACGAAGAGCATCCCCATGGCCGCGAGCATCATCGCCACGCTGATGGCGAAGAATATCTTCTGCGACATGGCTCGGAGTATGAACGCGCCGAGAAGGCATCCGGCCGTGCGGAATATGAAATACACGCTGGTGGCGAATCCCGCTTCCTCAAGAGGCAGCCCGAGACGCTCCATGATGATTTTCGGGGCTGTGGTATTGGTGCCCACGTCTATCCCGACATGACACATGATGCCGAGGAAGCAGAGGAGTATGAACGGTCGCCCGAGCAGGCGGAGGCATTCACCGATGCCCGAACCCCTGTCGGGACGTTCCTCTTCGATGGGGGTGGCGCCCAGAGCCGATATGGCAAGGAAGCTGACTATGGCGTAGATCGCGAAGAGTGAGCGCCAGCCCAGTCCGAAGGTGGGCAGATAGGTGGTGGCTCCCCATGCCGCGATGATCGGCGCCAGGAAGGAGGCTATGGCTTTCACAAACTGTCCGAATGTCAGCGTCGAGGCGAGTCGGTCGCTGCTGATGAGGTTGGTCACCAGCGGATTGAGCGAGGTCTGCATCACGGCGTTGCCGATGCCGAGCAGGGAGAAGGAGACGAGCATCACAACGTAGCTGTCGCCCGATAGGGGGATGAGGAGCGACAGGGCGGTGATGGCGAGGCTTATGAGCACTGTCCGCTTGCGTCCGATACGGTTCATAAGCATGCCTGTGGGAACTGAGAAAATCAGAAACCAGAAGAATACGAGCGACGGGAAGAGGTTGGCCTGGGTGTCGGTGAGCGACAGGTCTTTCTGCACGTAGTTGGAAGCGGTGCCCACGAGGTCTACGAATCCCATGGCGAAGAAGCATAGCATCACCGGCAGAATCTGAATCAGGGCCGATTTGCGGTCTCTGGCTATAGTCTGTGTCATCATGTTGGTAGGGGAGATGTTGTTATTTCGTTTTCAGTGAGTATATTTTCAGGTTTTCGAGTTTTGCCTTGCCGCCGGCGGCGGAGATACGCAGGGTGGTGTAAGGCGCCTCGGGAAACACGAGGTTGGTCATCACGAACTTTCCGTCGTTGCCGAAAAGCTCGATGCTTGAGCGGTCGATGAAGATGCGCAGCCTGATTTCTCCGTTGTCCTCCCGTGTAGGAGCCACGGTCACAGCCGGAAAGCTCTCGCTGAAGTCCACGATACCGCTGCGGGTGCGGTCCATCGACATGGTACGGTCAGAGGCGTTGTAGGTCATAGTCACCTGGTTGCCGGTGCTGTTGGATAGGGTGAGGGTCAGCGCGTCGGCGTCACGGGCGTTGAGCGTGGCCTCGATCTCGCATATACCGCCGTTCTCTTTCGGAAGTGGGAACTCGCGTGTCTTTCCGCCGAGCGACACGTTTTTAGCGTTGGCCGTTGTCTTGCCGCGCAGGGTGAGGAGCTCGGGCGAAGGTGCGCTCGAGGCGTAGGTCTGGCCGTCGTCGCCGTGGAAGAGGCCGATCTCGCGCGGCAGCGTGTTGGCGCTGCGGTATTGCATCGTGGGCACGTCGGCCGCATACTGCCAGTTGCTCATCCAGCCGATAGCCGTGCGGCGCCCCTCCGGCGCTCCGCTCCAGCTCACAAGCGCGTAGTTGTCTTTGCCGTAGTCGAGCCATTTGGTGGCTATCTTCCCGGTTGCGTCGGTATCGGCCTTGAAGGTGTGGCCGTCCCAGTCGCCGGTGAAATACTGTATGCCTGATCCGCCGAAAGGTCCCCCGGGATTGATGTTGCAGATCAATACCCATTTCTTCTCGCCGGTGCCCTCTACGGGTAGCTCGAAGAGGTCGGGACATTCCCACACCCCGTCCTGCGCGCCCTCACCCTTGCCGAAGGCGCTGCGCAGCGTCCAGCTCTTGAGGTCGGGGGAGGTGAAGAAGAGCATCTCGCGGTCTAGGGCGTGGGCCAGCACGAGGTTCCATTCATCGGTCTCGGGGTTCCAGAACATATTCGGGTCTCTGGCCTCGCTTTCGAGAGTGAGCACGGGATTGGCGGGATTGACGTCGAAGGTCATGCCGTTGTCGGTGCTTGAGGCGAGGCTCTGCATCTGGCTGGTGCCGGCCGAGGTGTAGAGTGCTATCACGGCGTCATTGCCGAAGCCGGCGGTGCCCTGGTGATCCACCACGCAGCTGCCGCTGAAGATGGAGCCGAGTCCGTCGGGCCGAAGCGCCACGGGCTCGTGGTGCCAGTTCACGAGGTCGGTGGAGGTGGAGTGTCCCCAGCTCATGTTCTGCCATTTCGACCCGTAAGGATTGTATTGATAGTAAAGGTGCCATACACCGTCTTTGTAGAACATGCCGTTGGGGTCGTTCATCCATCCGTAGAGGGGTGTGTGGTGGAATGCCGGGCGGTATTTCGTTTCACGGTCGGAGGCGTCGACGGTGTCGGTCAGTGTGATGCCTTTCCAGCACACGTCTTCTTTTGCCTCGCGCACGGATCCGCGTCCCTGAGGCGTCACTACGTCGAGGATCACGTGCTTTCCTTTATATGGCGTCAGGTCGAAGGGAACCGTATAGTCGGTCTTCGTCTTCGCGAGGCGCACGTAGATGGTCTCGGCGATTTTTCCGTCGGCCAGGATATTGATGCGGGCGTCGTCTTCCGACTCCTGCACCGGCAGCAGCAGGTATCCATGCTGTCCGTCTGTCCTCACGAGGGTGTTGTTGACTCCGAGGTGGTCGATCTCGATACCTTCCTCCGCATGGAGTGTTGCCGCCGGAGCCATCAGGAGCGCGCCGGCTGTCGCGATGCCTTTCAATCTGTTTTGTATGTGTTTCATGTCGTGTGGTGTTTTTGTGGTTGGTCCGATGTCGCGTCATGTCATCGGCTGCCGTTTCTGTTAGGCGTCACAAAACTACAACAATCCCTGCTGTCGTGCTATGAAATTTCGTGCAATTCGTATTATAAATGTTGCAAAGCCCTATATTTGATGGTTTTTGCACTGTCTTTTATGGAATTATGAGTAATTTTGTGTCGCCCTTGTGAAAAACCGGGTATATCATGGATGGAAATAAATTGCGGATACTGATATGTTGGATATTGATCCTGCCGCTGCTCATCGCGGGGTGCGGCAGGGAGAAGGTCTATAGGATAGGCGTGTCTCAGTGCAGTCAGGACGACTGGCGCAGCAAGATGAACGACGAGATAGAGCGTGAGATGATGTTTCACGAAGACGCCGAGGTGGAGATCCGCTCGGCCGACGACGACAACGGGCGCCAGATCGCCGACATCCGCTATTTCGTCGACAACTGCTTCGACATCATCATAGTGTCGCCCAACGAGGCGGCGGCCTTGACTCCGGTGATCCGCGAGGTGTATGAGAGCGGAATGCCGGTGATCATCTTCGACCGCAATGTCACCGACTCCAGCTATACAGCCCGCATCGGAGTCGACGACGAGGGTCTTGGCCGCTCGGCCGCCCACTACGCCCTTCATCTCAAGGGGCCGGGCACCAGGGCTGTGGAGATCTACGGGCTTCCCGGCTCCACTCCGGCAGAAGGGCGCCATAGGGGATTCGCCGCCGAGTTTGCCAAAGAGGGTGGCATACTTGCGGGTAGCATCCCGGGCAACTGGAATAAGGAGGACGCCATGCCGGCTCTTGACTCCATGCTGCGGACCCGCGCCGACATCGGGCTGATTTTCGCACACAACGACCGTATGGCGATCGGAGCCTCCGAGGTGGCCCGGCGTCTCGGCCGCGATGATATAAATATAATAGGTATCGACGCGGCTCCCAACATAGGCATCAAGGCCGTGGCCGACAGTGTGATCGACGCTACATTTCTATATCCCACCGAGGGACACCGCCTCATCCGCACCGCGCTCGCCATCCTCAAGGGTGAGCCTTACGAGCGAGAGACAATCCTGCCGGTCTCCTCAGCGGTCGACCTCAGCAACGCCGACGTGCTCCTGCTCCAGAACGAGACCCTCAGGGAGGAGACCGGCAAGATGAAATTCCTCAAAGGGCGCATCGATGACTACTGGGCGCAGCATTCCTCCCAGACGTCGCTCTTCTACGCCAGCATCGCCATCATCGTGCTCCTGTTCGGCGTGGTTTTCCTTATCCTGCGTGTCTTCTGGCAGCATAAGCGTCATCAGGAGACCCTCATGCGGCAGAACAGTGAGCTTGAGGAGCAGCGCGACAAGCAGAAGGAGCTCAACGAGCGCCTGCAGGAAGCCACTCAGTCGAAGCTGATGTTTTTCACCAATGTCTCCCACGACCTTCGTACTCCGCTGACGCTCATCGCCGAACCGGTGGCCCAGCTCGCCGCCGCCTCCAACCTCACTCCTCAGCAGCACACCCTTATGAAGATTGCCGACAAGAATGTCAGGATACTCCAGCGGCTCATAAATCAGATTCTTGATTTCCGGAAATACGAGAACGGGCGCCTCGACCTCCATCTCGCGGAGATCGACTTCGGAAAGGCCCTCTCCGACTGGATGGAGTCGTTCTATTCCATCGCCCGAAAGCGCGACATCTCGCTGACGCTCGAGACTCCCTCCGACGGAAAGACGATATCGCTTTCGGTCGATGTCGAGAAGATGGAGAGGGTGTTTTTCAATCTGCTCTCCAACGCTTTCAAATACACTCCCGACAACGGCGCCATCACCGTTAGCTACCGTGAGGAGGGCGGCAATCTGATTATGAGTGTGGCCGACACCGGCTGCGGCATCAGCGGCCGCGACCTCGGCAATATCTTCGACCGCTTCTTCCAGGTCGACCGCATCCATCCCAAGGGCTCCGGCATCGGGCTCTCCCTCACCAAGGCCTTCGTGGAGCTGCACGGAGGCAGGATAGAGGTGGAGAGCGAGCCGGGCAAAGGTTCCGTCTTCACGGTCACGCTTCCGGTGGTTCACACTGACGCTCCCGCCGAGGCCCCCGGCAAATCGATATCGGGAAGCGATGTGGAGGCAGAGCTCGACGACGTGGAGGCCGACATCGCTTTCAGCGACGACCGTCCCCTCGTGCTTGTCATCGACGACAACCGCGACATCCGGCAGCTCGTGGGCGAGCTCCTCTCCTCCGACTACAATGTGCTGACGGCCTCTGACGGCGCGGCGGGCATCAGGAAGGCCATGAAATACGTTCCCGACCTTGTGGTCTGCGATGTGATGATGCCTGTGATGGACGGCCTCGAATGTTGCCGGCGGCTTAAGGAGGAGGTCACCACGTCCCATGTGCCGGTGTTGATGCTTACGGCCTGCTCCATGGACGAGCAGCGCGTGCAAGGCTACGACAGCGGTGCCGACGGCTACATGTCGAAGCCGTTCAGCGCCGGCGTGCTGAGGGCACGCTGCGCCAGCCTCATCGCCAACCGCAGGCGCATAAAGAAGCTATGGCTCTCCGAGACTCCACGCAAAGCGGAGGAGAAAGCGCCAGAAAAGGGAGCCGGCGCCAGGCAGAAGCTTCCGGCATCCGACATCGACAATGAATTCTACACCCGTTTTCTCGACATCTTCCGGGAGGAGATGGGCAATTCGGAGCTCAGCGTCGACTCCCTCGCCTCGAGGATGGGGCTCGAGCGCACCCAGTTCTACCGCAAGATAAAGGCGCTCACCAACTATTCCCCGGTGGAGCTCATGCGCAATCTGCGTCTGCGGCAGGCCCGCCAGCTCCTCATGTCGTCGGAGAAATCGGTCAGTGAGATCGCCTACGAGGTGGGCTTCTCGACTCCTGCCTATTTCACCAAGTGCTACCGCGAGGCCTACGGCGAGACGCCGACCGAGACGCGCGGCAAAGTCAAGGGATAGACAGGTATCCTGACTCCCTCCATGCGGAGCCTGCGATATATGTTGCGAAGAGTAGCATTAATCGTGCATCATCCGGTTTGTGATAGGTGATGCACGATTCTTTATATATTGAAACACAGTGGGTCGCTAATTTTGCGCCAGGAATTTTAACCAAAACTACTGACAACATGAAAACATCAATCCTCACTGCAATCATGTTCCTGGCGATGACATTCGCCGCGCATGCGCAGAACATCACAGTGCATGGCACGGTGCTCTCGAAGACCGACGACGAGCCTCTTATCGGCGCCTCGGTGCTCTGCAGCGACACCCACGCCGGAGCCGCCACCGACATCGACGGCAATTTCGAGATCTCCGTGCCCGAGGGCGCCTTGCTGAAGGTGTCGTATGTCGGCTTCAACACCGTCGAGGTGAAGGCCGCTCCCGAGCTTACAATCTATCTCTCCGAAAACACCGAGCTCCTCGACGAGGTGGTGGTGATGGGTTACCAGACCATGAAGAAGGCCGACCTCATAGGCGCGGTATCCGTGGTCTCTACAGATGAGCTGTCGACATCGGCCGACACCGACCCCATGCGTGCCCTTCAGGGAAAGGTGCCCGGCATGACCATCTCCGCCGATGGATCCCCGAGCGGCACCGGCTCCGTGAGAATCCGTGGCATCGGCTCTTTTAATGCCTCGCAAGACCCTCTGTTCGTAATCGACGGAGTGCCCACTACCGCCACGCTCAATTCTCTAAATATGAACGATATCGAGAGCATGCAGGTGCTTAAGGACGCCGCCTCTGCCTCCATCTACGGCTCGCGTGCCGCCAACGGCGTGATCATCATCACCACCAAGAAAGGCAAGAACTCGCAGAACCATAAGGTGAACGTCAGCTTCCAGGCCAACCTCACCGCGCAGTTCTATTCCTCGCAGTCTACAATGAAACTCCTCAACACCCCGGGATATGCCACCGCAATGGCCCAGGCCGCCCTCAACGACGGCATCGACCCCGTGGCCTACGCTTCCGGCTACGGCCTCAACCTCAATGCCTCTGCCGGATATCCCATCTCCGTCTACGATATCAATAGCGGTAAGTATGTGAATTATACCGTCAACGGCTTCTACGACGGCTACATCAACGCCAAGCGCACGATGCTTATGTCTGACACCGACTGGCTTCATGAGATCTCGCGCACCGGCTTCTCCCAGAGCTACGACGCCTCCGTCTCTACCGCCACCGATAAGGCAACCGCGTTCTTCTCCCTCGGCTACCGACGCAACGACGGCATACTGAAAGATACCCATTTCGAGAACCTCTCCGCAAGGATGAACTCCTCGTTCAATATCTCGCCCGTGGTGACGGTAGGGGAGAACTTCACCCTCACCTACACCGACCAGGTGGACTGCCATCCTATGGAGAACGCCCTGAAGATGCCTTCAACAGTGCCTGTATATGAGACTGACGGCGTGACATTCGGTGGCCCCGTGGGAAGCATGGCCGACCGTCAGAACCCGCTCCGCGAGCTCGTATTCAACAGGGACAACGCTCTCGACGTGTGGCGTCTCTTCGGTAACGCCTATATCGACATCAAGCCGGTGAAGGGGCTCCTGCTCCGCTCCAATTTCGGCCTTGACTACGATGCCGCCTTCATCCACTCCTACAACTATACCTTCCATAGCGACATCGTGAACAACGACACCAACTCCACGACGCTCTCCCAGGCCAACGACACAAAATGGACATGGTCTAACACCGCCAACTATAATTTCTCGATCCGCGACGACCACGACTTCACCATCCTCGCCGGTATGGAGCTCTTCCGCCAGAGCCGCATCGACTTCTCGGCCTACAACGAGAACTACGACATCGAGACTCCCGACTACATGTATCCCGACGCCTCCTCCGGCGTGGAGCGAGCCACCGGCAACAAATCGGCCTACGCCCTCGTCTCCTTCTTCGGAAAGCTCGACTACAACTGGCGCAACCTGCTGCTCGCTTCCTTCACCATCCGCCGCGACGGCTCCTCACGATTCGGCAGCAACAACCGCTACGGCACCTTCCCCGCAGCCTCGCTCGGCTACCGTATTTCCGAAAACCTCAAGACTTCCTGGATCGACGACCTCAAGCTCCGCCTCTCATGGGGCAAGACCGGCAACCAGGCCATCTCCAACACCGCACGCTACGCCCTCTATGTGGCCGACTACGGCAACGACCGCGTCACTTCAACCGCCTACGACCTCCTGCTCCAGCAGAGCGGCATTTTCCCCTCCGGCTACCTCGCAAGCCAGACCGCCAATCCCAACCTCAAATGGGAGACAACCATCCAGTATAACGCCGGCATCGATTTCAGCCTCTTCCGCTCGCGACTCTTCGGCTCCGCCGACGGATATATCAAGGAGGTGAAGGATATGCTTATCACTCCGGCATATCTCGGCTCGATGGGCGAGGGTGGCGCCTCATGGCTCAACGGCCCGTCGCTCCGCAATGTCGGAATGGAGTTTCTCGTGGAATGGCGCGACAACCTTGCCTGCGGCCTCGACTACAAGGTGAGCCTCAACGCCGACTTCTTCCGCAACAAGGTGACCTACCTCCCCGCAACCGCCACCGGCTCCTACGCCCACACCACTACCCAGAACCTCGTGGAATCCGGCCGTCCCTACGGCTCTATCGTAGGATATGTGTTCGACGGTCTCTTCCAGAACAAGGCCGAGGTGGAGGGCTACGGCCAGGAGAACGCCCGTGTAGGCGGTATGCGCTATGCCGACCTCAACGGCGACGGCAAGATCACTCCCGACGACCAGACATGGATCTTCAATCCGGTGCCCGACCTCTCTTTCGGTCTCAATGTGGAGCTCAACTATAAGAACTTCGACTTCCAGATGTTCTGGCAGGGTGTGCTCGGCCAGGATATCTACAACAACCAGAAATTCCAGAACGACTTCTGGAGCGTCACCGATGCCGGCAGCAACAAGGGCGTCAGAGTGCTCGACGCATGGCTTCCCGACGTCAACACCAAGTCGACGATTCCTATGCTTACCACCAACAACACAGGCGACGAGGGGCGCACGTCGTCCTATTTCGTGGAGAACGGTGCCTACGCCAAGCTCCGCACTCTCCAGGTCGGCTATTCCTTCCCGGAAAGCGTAATCTCGAAGCTCCGCATGTCGAGGCTGCGCCTCTACCTCTCCGGTCAGAACCTCCTCACCATCAAGAGCAGTAGCCTCACATGCTCCGATCCCGAAAACCCCAACTGGGCTTATCCTATCCCCACTTCATTCTCCTTCGGTGTCCAGGTGGATTTCTGATTCCCTTCCCATAACATTCCTTTCACCCCGTAATACTTATCAATCAATGATGACTATGAAATCTCTCAAGATATGCGCGATGACGATGCTGGCTTTCTCAGCCGTCTCCTGCAACGATTTTATCGATGTGCCTCCCACGGGCGTGATCGATGGCGAGCTCGCCTACTCCCAGCCCGACAAGATGGTCAACGCGGTCTATGCATCCCTCGGCGACTGCTGGTTTGAGTATCCCTTCAATCTCTGGCCTTACGGCGATCTCGGCAGCGACGACTGCCTCAAGGGTGGCGGCGGCACAACCGACACCGGCTACCACCCGATGGAGATATGGTCGACTCTCACGTCGACGCCCGGCGAGCTCGATCAGCTCTGGTATCGCCTCTACTGCAACATATCCCGCTGCAACCGAGCCCTCGTGGCCCTCGATGAGTATGGTGTGGAGAAGCTCGGTGCCGAGACTGCCGCACAGCGTGTCGGCGAAGTCCACTTCCTCCGTGGCCACAGCTACTTCAAGCTCCTCACGATGTTCCGCCAGATTCCCTGGATCGACGAGGAGGTGTTTGTCAACAACGCCCAGGAGCAGACTCCCAACAACCAGTTCTCCTACGATGAGTTATGGCAGAAGGTAATCCATGAGTTCGAGCTCGCCTTCGACGCCCTCCCCGACAATCCCGACGACGGCGCGGGCCGCGCCAACCGCATAGCGGCTGCCGCCTATCTCGCAAAGTGCTACCTCACCATCGCCTGGGGCGACGGCTACGAGGCCACCGACGGCGTCGACTTCATCAATGCTGATTACATGAGGAAGGTGGTGGAATACACCGACGTGGTGCGCAAGTCGCGCTTCGGCTATCTCGAGGATTACGGCGACATCTTCCTGCCTGAATACAAGAACAGCAAGGAGTCGGTATTTGCCGTGCAGACCTCCGACTACGCCGAAGACAACACCCGTTTCGGCCGCGCCAACTGGTCGAACACCCTCAACGGCTGCTGGGGAATGTGGTCGTGCGGATGGGATTTCCATAAGCCCTCGCAGAATCTGGTAAACGCCTTCAAGACATGCGACGGCCTGCCGATGTTCGACGACTATGCCGATTCCAACGATTATCCCGTCAACGGACAGCCCACGGCCCAGAAATGGGATCCGCGCCTGTTCCACACCGTAGGTATGCCTTCGTTCCCCTACAAGTATGAGGCCGAATATACGATGACGCTCGAGAACTCGCGCACGCCCAACACCTACGGCTACTACACCTCGCTCAAGGATGTGCCGCAGCGCAGCGCAGGCGAGACGTTCGACGGCTCCTGGCAGGCTTTCGCAATGAACGACTACGTGTTCCGCTACACCGACGTGATGCTCATGCGCGCCGAGGCGCTCATTGAGCTCGGCCAGCTCGACGAGGCCCGCTCCATCATCAACGAGATACGTACCCGCGCCGCCAACTCGATCGACAAGCATATCTCATACGCCGCCGACTTCTGTGAGATCAAGCCTTACCCGGCCACATATTTCGCCGATAAGGAGAAGGCACGCGTCTGCCTGCGCTGGGAGCGCCGTCTGGAGATGGCCATGGAGAGCAGCCGCTATTTCGACCTCCGCAGATGGGGTATCGCTTCCACGGTGCTAAACGCCTACTTCGCGCTGGAGCAGAACTCTGAATACGAGGGTACGCATTACGGCCAGTATTACCGCGATGCCCACTACACTCCCGGCAAGAATGAGTTCTATCCCATCCCATACAATCAGCTTTATTACGTTCCCGACCTCTACGTGCAGAACCGAGGCTACAATTGATATGTGGCCAGCTTCATGAATAAGGATGCAGAAAGCGGGGGCGACCCGGATGGGCTGCCCCCGCTTTAGCTATATGTTATTGCTTGTCGATTATCCATCCCGTCAGAGTCCTGGTTTGAGTTGAGAAATCCGCGCCTATCTTGAAGACGGTTCTGGAATCTGATTTAAAAGGCGTCGCATATCCCTTGTCATCTATCTGGGATATGCCGACCTCCGGGGTTGAATCGATCTTTATCTCGATGATATAGATGAACGCAGCTGTCATGACGATGACGTCTATACGTCCGTTGGATGTATGGTATTCCACGTTCGTGTAGACTCCCATGAGCGTAAAGATCATATACATCACGTTTTGATAGTTACGCTCGTTCTCCATCTCCATTTCATAGGGGATGGATGCGAACATGCTTTGCAGGCGTGTCATGAATTGTTCGGGTTGACCCTTCTCTATCTCCTTGACGAAGTTCATCAGGTTGAAAGGTCGGTCATCGTTGGTGAGACCCGTATAGAAGGGTAGCAGCGAGGAGAGGAAACCTTCACGAACTTCAAGATTCGGGAAACCGAGCATGTATGAATCAAATCTCGGATCATAGCCTTTTATAGTGAGGTATCCGCTTTGGTAGAGTACCGGGATTGGATCGGAAGCGGCTATATCGACACCGTAGAGCCTGCTTCCCTCACATTCGGCTCCATCGATCTGCGACAGATCATAACGTCTCTTCTGCAATAGGTCGATAAGGAATGAGGGAGTGCCTGTCAGAAACCAGAATGGCTTGATGGCTTCCTTGTCGAGACAGCACAGGATGCTGAAGGGATTGTAGATATCAGGACTTTTTTCAGAGAAATGATATCCGTCATAGTTCCTTTTCAGCAGCCGGAGTGTCTCGGAGTACGTTTTTTGCATGTTGTCGGCCAATCTATGCAGCCCTTCGGAAAGCGTCCCGGTCAACTCTGCCTCGGTGATGCCGCATATCGGGGCGTATATGTTGTCGAGTGATATGTCATTGAGGTTATTGAGGCCTGAGAAGACATTGAGGTGGCCGAACTTCGTTATTCCGGTGAGCAGTGCGAAGCATATATCGTCGTCGACTGATTTCAGTACGGAATAGAAGCCACGTAGCACTTCGCGGTAGGTCGAGGATGTATCGTTGTCGTGAAACGAGTCAAGAACCGGTTTGTCATACTCATCGATCAATACTGCCACCTGGCTGCCTGTCTTCTCATGGGCCTGCTTTATGATGGCCAGGAAACGCCCCTCTATGGATGGATCGGTGAAGCGTCGCCCATAGATGTCCTCATACTCCGAAAGCTGGGTGCTGATCCTCTCTTCAAGAGATTGTCGTGATGAATAGTTCTTGGCGTTGAGGTCGATAAGGATTACCGGATGGCTATCCCATGCGATGTCTTCATGGCTGCATATTGCAAGGTCCTCGAAAAGATCTCGTCTGCCCTCGAAGAATGCTTTAAGGGTAGAGAGCAGAAGGCTTTTGCCGAATCTTCGGGGACGGCTAAGAAAGTAGTACTTCCCCTTCGACACAAGGGTATGGATAAATTCAGTCTTGTCGACATAAAGATATCCTTTTGTCCTTATCTCGGGAAAGCTCTGGATGCCTATGGGATACTTCAGCTGTGCCATAGTGTGATGTCTAAATAAATATCTTGACAAATATAATGCATTCCCTTCACATCTGCAAATCCAAAGCATCTGATAACGATGAAGCGGGGGCGGCCTGATTGGGCCGCCC
>USHH01000042.1 GCA_900554345.1 uncultured Bacteroidales bacterium
TTCCCCGGCCACCGCGCCGCCGGACTCACTCCGGAGGAGAACACCAACTGGCGCAGCCGCCGCAGGATAGTGGAATTCAACAACTATTTCTTCAAGGCGCTGAGCGGGGAGATGCACGGCGCCGACTCCGGATACATCAACCTCCGGGAGCTCTACGGCAACGTGGTGCAGCGTCCCCACCACACGGACGACCGGGGATATGTGGAGATTGACTTCGTGGAGGGTTACAGCGGAGACAACGACGAGGGCGAAAGCGTGCCGTTCCCGTATATCGGGCCGAAGATCAGGGAGATGCTGGAGCGAGGCTACCGCATGCGCGACGTGGCCGTGCTCGTGCGCACCAACGACGACGGGCAGATGGTGATCAACTCCATCAACATCTATAACCTGCACCTCCCCGAGGGGGAAAGCCCCATCGAGGTGGTGAGCGAGGAGTCGCTGCGCATCGGCGGCTCTCCGGCCGTTGTGATGATAGTCAACGCCCTGCGCACCATCAACACCGGCATGGAGACGGGAGGCACGGCAGGTCTGGCATACTACTCCATGCGTCATCCGGAGATGGACCCTGCGGAACACGTGGCCCGCTACGAGACCGACACGGAGGCCGGCGAGGCGCTCGCCTCCATGGCCTCCGACATGCAGACGGTGGCGCTTCCGGCCCTTGTCGAGGCGCTGGCCGAGAGATGCCTCTCCCCTGCCGCCGCCTCTTCCGAAGCCATCTATCTCGCCGCCTTCCAGGACCTCGTGACCGACTACTGCGAAGGGCATTCCACCGACATCGGCTCCTTCCTCGAATGGTGGGACACCCGCGGCAAGGACAAGGCGGTGTCGAGCCCGGAGACCACCGACGCGGTGCAGGTGATGACCATCCACAAGTCGAAGGGGCTGGAGTTTCCATGCGTCATCATCCCAAAGGCCGACAGCGAGCTGCTGCCCGGTAAAAACAAGGAGGAATGGGCGTGGGTGAGACCCTCTCCGGAGAGCCTCGAGAGCGGAGTTCTCCCGCCGTGGGTGCCGGTGGTGCTTGATACCAATCTCGAGGACACTCCCCACGACGCCACCCTGCGCCGGTATGTCGACGCCTACCTGATGGACTCGGTCAATACGTATTACGTGGCGTTCACCCGCGCCGTCGACGAGCTCCACGTCTATGCGAAGCGTCCCACCTCGCGCGACGAGGGGCGCATATCGCAGGAGCTGATGAAGCTCTGCGATCCCGAGGAGAACGGAGGCAAGGGCGCAGGCGAGGAATACGTGGCGGAGCCGGGAGATTTCAAGGTGACGAGGACCGACGACGGAGAGGTGGCGTCGATCTCCTACGGTCTGCCCTCGCGCCATGAAGCGCCGGCTGCCAGAGAGACACGCCATTTCATCATCGACCGCTACGACTCCAACTCCCATCTGAGCCAGCTCCACTATGTGGAGGCCGACGGAGGCGATGAATCCACCGCCGAGACCGAGCGCGGCGAGAAGCTCCACGCCATCATGCAGATGACGGAGCGGCGCGGCGACCTGCACGGCGCCGTGGAGAAGATGCGGATGCGCGGTCGCGTCACGTCGGCCGAGGCCCGGGAGATGGAGGCGCTTCTTGCCGAAGCCCTCGACAGCCCGGAGGTCGCCCCCTGGTATGACGGCGGCTGGAGGGTGATGAGCGAGCGCGACATCTACAGCCAGAGCGGCACCCACCGTCCGGACAGGGTGATGGTGAGCCCCGACGGACGCCGTGCCGTGGTGGTCGATTATAAATTCGGCAGTAGCGCGGGATGGCGCGACCACCGGAGGCAGGTGAAGGAATATATGGAGCTCATAGCCCGTGCGGGGGGCTATGAGCTCGTGGAAGGATGGGTGTGGTATGTGTCGGAGTCGGAATTGCGCCGGGTGAAGTGAGCGTCCAGCAGTGTCATTCCTCCTACTTGTCCACCTTGGCTATGCAGTGCATGAGCGAGCCGTCGGCATTGCGCAGGTGCATGCCGTTTCCCTCGCAGTAGCGCCAGTTGCTGCATGAGGCGCAGGCGCCGGTGTGCATCCAGCTGCGGTCGCGGTATTTCTGATATCGCTGCTGCCACACCTCCCAGATATCGTCGCGGTAGATGTTGCCCTGCGAATAGTTGGCGCGGATGCTGGGGCAGGCGGCGATGGAGCCGTCGAGCAGCACCGAGGCCGTGGTGACCCCTGCCGTGCATCTGTAGAAACCGTCTCTCACCAGCCCCTCGTATCCCTCGAGGAAACCCTCACAGCAGAAGGAGGGCGTGATGCGCCCCTCCTCACGTGTGCGCATGATGAACCGCATGAGGGAGTCGATCTCCCCGGCCGTGAGGTTGAATTCGGGATAGGCAGCGGCCCGTCCGGCCGGGAAGATGGTGAAGAGGCGCCAGCGCTTCACGCCGGCGGCGATCAGGAGCTCCTTTACGGCGTCGAGCTCGGCGAGCGAGCGGCGGTTGACGCATGAGACCACGTCGAAGTTAAGGCCCGGCACGGCGGCAAGCATCTTTATCGCTGCGTATGCCCTCTCGAATGAGCGGGGATTGCAGCGCATCCAGTTGTGGACGTCGCAGGTGCCGTCGAGGCTCACCGTGATGTTGTGGAGCCCGGCCTTGCGCAGCGACATGAGCCTCTCCGGAGTGAGGGCGAAGCCGTTGGTGACGATTCCCCACGGAAGCTCGCGCCGGTAAAGTTCCAGCCCTACCTCCTCGAGGTCGGGGCGCATGAGCGGCTCGCCGCCCGTGATGACGATGTTGAGCTTATGACGGTCGACGTGCGGCAGGAGCCTGTCGAGGGCGGCGAGGAAATCGGGCGCCGGCATGTCGGGGAGCGTGGACTCGGCCTTGCAGTCGGATCCGCAATGGCGGCATGCGAGATTGCAGCGGTGGGTGCATTCCCAGAAGAGCTGGCGCATGGGATGCTCCTTTCGCAGCCTGTCGGCCATAACCCGATGTAGCTCAAGGGCGAGGCGCTGCCTGATGGATATCGGTTTCACGGGAACTGATTATTTCTTCTTGAGCCTGAAGTCGACCTCGGCCTTGGCTGTGCCCCAGTCCCATGCGCCGTCACCGTCTTTGTAGTCAACATCGATATCAACGGAATCGGCCTCCAGTCCCTCCGGAGGATAGCAGCACACGCGCAGTTTACTTGCAGGAAATGTGGAGTCTCTGATGGAATAGTCGCCATCTGCATCGGTAGTGGCAGCACCGACCTCATCAAGACTGTCGGCATCCACACCCACTTCCTTAACAACAACCCTTGCGCCTACTACATCGGCGCCGTCTTCAGTCTCCACATCGCCTTTCACCTCAAAAGTGCCGGTAGGCGTGCCATACATCAATGGCTCGTCACCATTGTCGCTGTCGCATGATGCGAGCGAGAAGCCGAGAATCGCCATCCCGAAGGTACAGAGGCGCGAGATGAGCGTGGAAACACGAATCTGAATCTTTTTCATAGCGGAATGAGTTTTAAAATCATGGCGGCAAAGTTATGGCATTTAAATGACAGATGCAAATATTCGAGGCGTAATCCGCAATTCTTCACTCTCTTTCAATACACTGATTATCAGTCGCTATTTTTATGAGGAATTCTTCAGCCGGAAGAGCCGCCCGCCATCAGCGGCTCCGGGACGGTTGAAGAATCGCCTGCCCCGTGAATCAAAGCCGGATTAACAATCATTAACATCCGCCTGCCGTCCGAAGCGGGCGCAGCGGGGAGAGAAAGCTACAGTGACCACGCAGTCGTCGCTGCGGTAGGAATAGAGCCGCATAGCGACAACCTCGCCCGAGGGCATGACGATACGGGCGCGGCCATACACCGGACGCGGAGCGGAGGGAAGGGCGGGATTGTCGTGGATCTCCGGCAGGGAGTCGACGATGATCTGCGTGCGGAAATCGAGACCGGGGGTAAGTGCGGCCTTGTAGAGCGCCTCCTTGGCGGTCCAGGCCAGCACATTTGCTGCTACATCGTCGGCGGCCACAAGCTCCAGCTCATCGGGCGAGAGGAAACGCTCGCGCACACGGAGCACCTTCTCGCGGTCGAGGCGCTCGGCGTCGATGCCCATTGCGGCACGCTCGCTGAATTCACCGAGACGCACCTCGGGAGTGGGAGGAAGGGTGGCCACGCAGAGCAGACCATCCGTGTGGGTGACGGATATGCGGGCATCGGAGCCGGACACGAAGGGGGCGCCGGAGTCGAAATGGCCCACCTCCCGGTATCCGTCGCGACCGTTCTCGCAATAGATCTGCAGCGCCATCTCGCGCCACACGCGCCCCTGGCGGGAAGACCCGCCGCTCAACCCCTCCACCTTGATGCCGGGAGGGGTGGGATGGCGCCAGTAAATGAAATCATCATCCATTATCATGTGTGTTATCTTTTTCAGTGATATCCGGCACGACCTTCACCTTGACGCGGGTGATGCGGTGGCGGTCGACATTGAGCACCTCGAAGCGGCAGGGCCCCCTCTGAAGCTTCTCCTTCGGAGCCGGGAAGTCGCCCTTGATCTCCAGCAGGAGGCCTGCGAGGGTCTCGGCGTCGCCGATGTCGCCGAGCTGCTCCTCCTCGATGCCCGTGCAATGGCAGAAATCGCCGAGGGGGATCTTGGCGTCGAAGATATATGTGTCGGGGGCGATGCGGCGACACACCGTAGAGGCGGTGTCGTATTCATCGTCGATCTCTCCCACTATCTCCTCGATGATGTCCTCGAGGGTCACGATGCCGCGGGTGCCGCCATATTCGTCGATGACGATGGCAATGTGTATCTTCTTCTTTCTGAAGTCCTCGAGGAGGTCGTCGATCATCCTGGACTCGGGCACGAAATAGGCGTCGCGCAGCAGGCTCTGCCATTGGAAGGAGTCATCCTCCTTTCCGACATAGGGAAGGAGGTCCTTGCTGTAGAGGATGCCGCGGATGGAGTCCTGGGAAGTGTCGTAGACGGGGATCCTGGAGAATCCCGACTTGATGATGACATTCATGGCCTCGGTCCAGGTGGCGTGATACTCGATGTCGGTGACGTCGACGCGCGAGATCATGATGTCGCAGACCTCCTTCTCTCCAAACTGGAGAATGCCCTCGAGCATCTCCTTCTCCTGGCCCTCCTTGATGTCGGAGATCTCGAGGGCCTTCTCGAGCTCGTCGGTGGAGATGTTGTCGCGCTTGCGCGATATGGCGTGGGTCACGAGATTGGTGCCCTTCACCATCACGCGTGCCACCGGGCCGAACGCCTTGTAGAAGAAGGTGAGCGGAGAGCCGGCGAATAGCACCCACGAGAGAGTGCGTCCGCGTGCCACGAGCTTCGGGAATATCTCGCCGAAGAGCAGCAGCAGAAACGTGAGGAGCACGGTCTGGAAGAGGAAGTCGAGCACGGGGCTGTTGAAGCGCACCACCTGGTTGAGGGCCGTCGACAGGAGCACCACCATTGTGATGTTGACAAGGTTGTTGACAATGAGTATTGTCGCCAGCAGACGCTCGCTGTGACTGACGAGGAAGAAGGCGGTCCTGCTTCTCGAGTCCTCGGCCTCGCGGAGGTCGTCGATCTGTGCGGGTGTAAGGCCGAAATACGCCATCTCGCTGCCGGATATGAAAGCCGACACAAGCAGGCAGCAGAACGCTATGGCTACGATGAATGCCCATCCTGTCCAGCTGGCAGGGGGAGTGAAGGCCATGGCGTCGGCGAGGAGAGAGAGCAATAAAAAGCCGGGATCGGAAGCCGGCAAAGGGTCAGTGTCCAAAATTACGTGATATTGGTTTGGAATGCAAAGATAATCAATCGGAGGGGAATGACAAAATAATACGGCCATGAAGCGCGGTTTAAAGGGCATTTCGGGCTCCGTAAGACAGACGTGGCCGCTGCAAGGGCTTGCAGCGGCCACGTGATACGGGAATCTCAGGAGAATGATCAGAGCCTTATCCTGACTGCGGCCTCGCCGGCGCGCAGTATGTAGATTCCGCTCCGTAGGGAGCGGAGGTCGTCGCGCGAGGCGCCGCGACGCAGACACACGCCGTCGACTGAATAGACGTCGAAGCAGTCGGGGATAGCCTCGGCCACCGTCTCGACGCCGGAACCGTCGGAGAGGGAAACCTCCACCGGGCCATAGATGAGCTGTTCCCGGTCGTTGCGTACCGCCATGAGGTAAGTGCCCTCGCCTACGGTCGACGGGCGCCACTGCAGTGTCTTGCTGATGGTGGCGTTGGAGCCGACCCTGATGTTGTTGTAGGGGCGTCTCTCAAGCACGGCCCCTGATTCAGGATCGATCACCTCGAGAAGGATGCTTCCGGAGTATTCTGTCGCGGAAAGATTCTCGACCTCGCATTTCAGGCTGTTGCGCCTGTCGCTCCACATGCTCTCGGGAAGGGTCATGTTCCTTACCACGATCTCGGGATAGGAGATGGTCTCGATGAGCCCGGTAAAGGGCTCGCTGACCTGGGTGCCGTCGGGCAGGGTGAACGAGAATACATACTCTCCGCCGGGCACCCATGCGTTCCAGTCGAAACTTTCGTCAACGGTCTGGCCTACGGCGACATTCACCCCGAAGCGGCATACCGAGACGGTCTCCATGGTAGCCGGCTCCACCACATTCATGAGGATATCGCCTTCGTAGGGGAGCTCTCCTGAATTGGTTATTTTGAAGCTGTAGAGCGGCGGACAGTCCTCACAGTCGGGATAGCCCATGCCGAAATCGGTGACGGAAAGCTCGCTGCTCACGTCGGGCACACCCGGAGCAAACGAGATGTTGCCGTCGGCGTCTACCGTCATCTCCACCGAGCGGGCCTTTCCGGCGGGGATGTGGATCTTCTGCCAGTCGCCGTCATCCTCGCGCACCACCGGATAAGCCGTATAGACTCCCTGCGGGAGGTTCATGGAAGCGATATCCACATAATAGCCCCCTATGCCTTTGATGTTGGTGCCGTGTCCTGTGCCCGGCACCTCTGCGGGGCCGTCGGCGCAATAATGCCTCTCGCCGTCAGTCCCCTCTGCGCAGAGGCCGAACCAGAGGTTCATGTCGTTGACTCCGAAGAGGTAGGCCCCTTGCTCGCCGTTGTCGAAGGTTACGCCCCAGAGGCTTTCCTCCTCGTCGTAGACGGGAGTGAACGAGCCGTAGGCAAACAGTGGTATGGCTCTGGAAGAGCCCTCCTTAGCGGGCTGCAGGCCGATGATCACGTCCTGGCTTGCGTTGAATCCGTTGCCGGTGACGGAGCCTCCGGCTCCCTGCTGCTCCGGGTCGAGCACGGCGAGGAGGAAATAGCCGTCGCTCATGCCGCCCCATCCCCAGTTGATGTGGAAGAGGTTGTCGGAGCTGTAGCCGTCGCAGACGAACTCATGGCCTCCGCCGTCACTCTGGCCGGCGTAGAGCACGGGGCGCCCCTCGGCGAGCTCGTTGTAGATCATATCGTTCCATTCGGTGAAGCCGTAGAAGTCGCGCATGAGGTAGCGTGCGCCGGCGTCGAAGCCGAAATGCTCCACGAGCATCCTGGGGATACGGAAGGAGTGTGCGCCGCTGCCGTAGGGGGAATACATCATGTCGACCCCGACGCCGCAGGCGTAGGAGAGGGTGGCGAGAGCGTCGTTGATATCCGTTCTCGAGCCGGGATAATCCTCCGGGTCGAAAGGCACCTGAAGGGCCATATTGTCCCAGTCGAAGGAAGTGTACTCATAGTCGAAAGAGTATTCCGTCCCGCCGTAGGTGTAGGAATACAGGCCGTATCCATACTCGGCCGGGCAGCGGAAGTAGTTGACCACCTGGGCCACGGCGGTGGCGACGCAGCCCACATACGAGCGCTGCCCGTCGATCTTCGGGCAAAGCCGGTTGTAGGGATCGTCCTGGTTCCACTTGGTCTTGACGAGGGGCTCCACGGGCTCACGCTCCGTGAAGTCGGCCACCTGCCGGGCGTCGGTCTCGCGGAGACGGTTGATCTGGCTGGTGTACTCATCGAGCCACCAGAGGAACTCCGGGGAGGCGTCGGCGAGGGAGAAGTCGCCGGAGTCGGCATATCCGAGCAGGGGGGTCACGGCGTCGTCGGCCGCCACCACGATAAAGCCCGAGTCGCTGCCGGAGGAGTTGAAGACGAAGAGGGCCGGCGCGTCTTCCTCGCCGAAGGAGCCGCCGAGGGAGAACGCGGCGGGAGTCGCGGCGGCGAGTCGTGCTGGGCCGGAAGCGATGGCGCGGCCCAGCGCCTCCTCGGGTGTGAGGGGTGCCGCAGAAACAGTGATGGCACAGCCCGAGCCGAGCAGTGCCATCACTAAAAGGTTGGAATTGAGTTTCATGACATATTTACTTAACAGATCTGATGAATAGTGGCATTCAGACGGGAAGTGGGTCAGTCGCGGTTTCCGCCGAAGATGCGGAGCAGGAAGAGGAAGAGGTTGATGAAGTCGAGATAGAGGTTGAGGGCCCCCATAGTGGCGAGCTTGTCGGCGAGCGAGGGCTCGAGATTTGCAGCGGCAAGCTGACGGATGCTCTGGGTGTCCCAGGCGGTGAGGCCGATGAAGATCAGGACTCCGACGATGGAGATGATCCATTCCATGGTGCTGTTGGCCCAGAAGATGTTGACGATGCAGGCGATGATCAGTCCGAAGAGGGCCATCATCAGGTAGCTGCCCATCTTCGAGAGGTCGGTCTTGGTGAAATATCCGTAGACGGACATTGCGCCGAAAGTACCGGCCGCGATGAAGAATGTGTAGACGATGGTGCCTATCTTATAGACGATGAAGATCGGCGCGAGCCAGCATCCCATAAGGGCTGCGAAGAGGCAGAAGAGGAGGAAGCATGCCGTGGTCGACATGCGGGTCATCCTGGCCGGGAGCACCCATGCCATGACGAGCATTGCGATAAGCATGCCCCAGAACACGAGCTGGTTGCCGAAGAAGAACTGCATGGCCGACACGCTGCTTGCCACGCCGAGGGCGCAGAAAGCGGAGATTAGCAGGCCCACAAACATGCGGACGTAGACTCTCTTCATCACGGCGTTGGTCTGCTCGGTGACGGTCCTGACCCCGTTGAAGGGGGGAGGAGTGGTGGGTTGATATTTGTAATCCATAACTTTAAGTGTTTTGATTTGATAGATCAGATATAATAAAACAATCGGGGCGCTACATTCTCTCGGGCATCTCCATTCCGAGCAGGGAGGCCGCGGAGCGCAGCGTGCGCGCCGTGACGGAGGAGATGAGCAGGCGGAGGGCCCTGCGCGACCCGTCGGGCTCGCGGAGCACCGGGTAGTCGTGGTAGAACTGGTTGTATTCCTTCGCGAGGGCGTAGCAGTAGGTGGCGATGAGCGCCGGGGAGTAGGTGCGTCCGGCCTCTGCCACTACATCGGGGAACTCGGCGATACGGCTGATGAGGGAGCACTCCTTCTCCTCGGGGAGGGCCGGAGCGGCCTCGGGGAGGCCGGCCTCGGCGGCCTTTCTCTCTATAGAACGTATGCGGGCGTAGGTATATTGCAGGAAGGGGCCGGTATTGCCGTTGAAATCAATCGATTCCTTGGGATTGAAGAGCATGTTCTTCCTGGGGTCGACCTTCAGCAGGAAATACTTGAGGGCTCCGAGGCCCACCATACGGGCGACCCCGGCGGCCTCTTCGGGCGTCATGTCGGCGAAGCGGTCGGCGGCGGTCTCGGCGGCCGAGGCCGTCATCGTGTCGATGAGGTCGTCGGCGTCGACCACCGTACCCTCCCTCGACTTCATCTTCCCCTCCGGGAGCTCCACCATGCCGTAGGAGAAATGCACGAGGTCCTTGCCCCACTTGAAGCCGAGGCGGTCGAGGAGCAGCGAGAGCACCTGGAAGTGATAGTTCTGCTCGTTGCCCACCACGTATATCATCCTGTCGATGGGGAAATCCTGATAGCGGAGCTTGGCGGTGCCGATGTCCTGGGTCATGTAGACGCTGGTGCCGTCGGAGCGCAGCAGGAGCTTATGGTCGAGGCCGGCGTCGGTGAGGTCGGCCCAGACCGACCCGTCGTCCCTGCGATACATGATCCCCTTCTCGATGCCGGCGAGCACAAGGTCCTTCCCCTCGAGATAGGTGTCTGACTCGTAGTATATCTTGTCGAACGAGACGCCGAGGCGGCGGTATGTCTCGTCGAAACCCTCGTAGACCCATTCGTTCATCATCTTCCAGAGGGCCCTGACCTCGGGGTCGCCCTGCTCCCATCGGCGGAGCATGTCGCGGGCCTCGGCCATGAGGGGCGACTTCTCCTTTGCCTCGTCTTCGGAGAGGCCCTGCTCCATGAGGCTCTTCACCTCATCCTTGAAACGGCGGTCGAAGAGCACGTAGAAGTCGCCGATGAGGTGGTCGCCCTTCTTGCCGGAGGAAGCCGGGGTGACGCCGTCGCCCCATTTCCGCCATGCGAGCATCGACTTGCAGATGTGGATACCGCGGGCGTTCACGATATTTGTCTTCACCACCCTGTAGCCGTTGGCCTCGAGGATCCGGGAGAGGGAGTATCCGAGCAGGTTGTTGCGCACGTGCCCGAGATGGAGGGGCTTGTTGGTGTTGGGGGAGGAATACTCCACCATCACGAGGGGGGCGTCGGGAGCCGGCGAGCGGAAACCGAACGAGGGGTCGGCGGCGATGCCGGCGAGCAGGGAGCCCCAGAACTGCGGGGAGACGGAGATGTTGAGAAAGCCCTTCACCACATTGAAGCGCTCCACGGCCGGGACATTGGCGCGGAGCCATTCGCCGATTTCCGTGGCGGTAGCCTCGGGGCTTTTACGTGATAGCCTGAGCCAGGGGAACACCACGACAGTGACGTTGCCTTCGAATTCCTTCTTGGTTGCCTGGGGCACGATGGAGTCGGGGGCGACAGAGGCGCCGTAAAGGGCGGCAAGGGCGTCGGCCACACCCTGAGCGATAATAGAGTCGATCTGCATTTAGCGAAGATAATTACTGTTTCAGGCCACAAAGATAAGCAAAAAAGGGATAAAAAGCAAAAGCGCCGCCCGGAGAGGCAGCGCTCTGACGCATCGGCCCGGGAGAATGAGGGCCTGTTATCGTCGGGTCACTTGCCCAGGTCGACGGCAGGTTTGAATTTCACCACCTTGCGGGCAGGGATCTGGATTTTCTCCTTGGTCTGGGGATTGATGCCTTCGCGGGCCTCTTTTTCCACAACCGAGAAAGTGCCGAATCCGATGAGCTGCACCTTGTCGTCGTTGGCGAGGGCCTGCTCTATCGATTCGAGGCAGGCATCGAGAGCGGCCTTGGCGGCCACCTTGTTGAGGCCGGCCTTGGCGGCGATTTCGTTCACAAGATCTGTCTTGTTCATAACTTGATATGTATTAAATTAACAAATTGGGGCAAATATACGACTTTGTCTTATTATTACAAATTAAAAGCATGAATATTTCAACAGGGCAGACGATTTTTTGATAAAAAGGGTCAAAAACCCCCGTAATAGCGGGGAAATTACTAACTTTGCGGTATGTTTCAGAATATAGGCTCCCGATGGGCGCAGATTCCGCCCGTCACCAAGAATCTCATCATAATCAACTTCCTGATATGGGTGGTTGAGATTGTCTTTCCCCGGTTCTCCGCCACTATAGTCAATGTGCTGGGGCTTCATTTCGCGTGGTCAGACAGGTTCAATCCGATCCAGCTGATCACCTACATGTTTGTCCACGACCCGTCGTCGCCGCTCCATATCCTCTTCAACATGTTTACGCTGTGGATGTTCGGGCGTGTGCTGGAGCAGGTGTGGGGGCCGAAGCGCTTCTTCGTCTTCTACATGGTGTGTGGCGTTGGGGCGGCGCTGGTGCAGGAGGGGATGTGGGCCGCCACATGGCGCCACGACTACATCACCGGCATAGCGCGGATGAACGGCATGACCTACGACAGCATGCGGCAGGTGGTGGAGTCGGCCACGGCGGCGGGCGACGCCGGCTTCGCCAACGCGATGGAGATGTTCCGCTCCTCGCTGGTGACCATCGGCGCCTCGGGCGCCGTCTTCGGCCTGCTGCTGGGATTCGCCTTCGTGTTTCCCGACATGCCCCTCTACCTCTTCTTCATCCCGGTGCCCGTGAAGGCGAAATACATGGTGCTGGGCTATGCGGTGCTGGAGTTCTTCTTCGGAGTGAGCGGCAGGATGGACACGGTGGCCCATTTCGCGCATCTCGGAGGCATGATCTTCGGCCTCATCCTGCTTCTCTACTGGAAAAAGAAAGGCACACTGAATGGGCGGCGGTATTTTTAGGAGATTCGCCGGCTGGTGTGGCTCGGCCGCACTCGCGTGGCTGCTGACGGTCAACGTGGCCGTATGGCTTCTGACGGCCGTGGTGTCGCTGCTTCCCGCCGGGTGTCCGCTCACGGAGGCCACCCTCGAGAGGGCGCTCGCGCTGCCGTCGGGCTTCGGCGACTGGGCGTGGCGCCCGTGGACGCTGCTGAGCTACATGGTGACGCAGTTCTCGCTGCTCCATCTGCTCTTCAACATGCTGTGGCTCTTCTGGTTCGGACGGCTGTCGCTGACGCTTTCCGACAGCCGGGGGCTGGCGGGGGGCTATATCGGGGGGGGGGGGGGCCGGGCCCGCGCCCGCCGCAGTCGGGGCAGGTCTCCGGGCTGGAGCCCGCCGCGCAGCCGGAGCCGTGGCACTCAGTACACTCCTGCTGACGGGTGATGGTGATGTTCTTCTTGCAGCCATGCACGGCCTCATCAAAACTCAGGGTGATCCGCACACGGATATCCTGACCCTTGCGGGGGGCGTTGGGGTTTGCCTGACGGGCAGAGCCGCCAAAGCCGCCGAAACCGCCGCCAAAGATATCACCGAAGATATCGCCCAGATCGACCCCATCGCCGCCAAAGCCGCTGAAGCCGCCCGCGCCGCCGCCGTTCTGGGCCGCGTAGCTGGGGTCAACACCCGCGAAGCCGTACTGGTCGTACTTCGCGCGCTTATCGGCGTCGGAGAGCACGGCGTAAGCCTCGTTCACGTCGGTGCGGCTGGGCAGATGGCTGGGGCCGCGCGGCAGCGTCCTTCTGCC
>USHH01000043.1 GCA_900554345.1 uncultured Bacteroidales bacterium
TTTTGTAGTGTTGATGAAAGGAAGGGATGCGGCTCCGAGAATCGCCGCGTCGCTGTCGGGCAACGACGAGACCGACACTTTGATACGGTTGCGGTAGATATGGAGCGCGTGTTTCTCGATGGCCTCGCGCATGGCGGGGAGCATGAAGCGCGCGGCCTTTGCCACACCGCCGAAAAGGATGACGGCGTCGGGGTCGGTGAAAGCCGCGAACGTGGCGCACGCCTCGCCGAGGCAGCGGCCGGTGAAGTCGAAGACCTCGATGGCCAGGCGGTCTCCGGCGTCGGCGGCCTCTCCGATTGCCCTGGCATTTAGGTCCGGGGCAGGAATGTCGCGGAGTGCCGACGGCCGGACATCGGCGGCGAGCATGCGGCGCGCGGTCTCCACCACACCTCCGGCGGAGGCCACGGTCTGCAGGCAGCCGTTGCGTCCGCACTCGCAGGAACGGTCGGCGGCGAAATGGAAGAAGATGTGTCCCAGCTCACCGGCGAAGCCACGGCTGCCGGAAAGGATATGGCCGTCGCAAATCACTCCGGCGCCGACACCGGTGCCGAGTGTGAGCATGATGAAATTGCGGCATCCCCTTGCGGAGCCGTAAGTCATCTCGCCGACGGCCGCCGCATTGGCGTCGTTGGATATCACTGTGGAGATTCCGGTGGCCTTCTCCACGAGATCCACAAGAGGTATGGGCGACGGCCAGGGGAGATTGGTTGCCCCCTCTATCACGCCGGAGGCGGCATTGGCACATGGAGCGCCGATGCCTATGCCCTTCACCTGCCCTCTGGCGCCGTTGGCCTCCACGAGTCCGGTAACCTTCGCCCCGAGCGCCTTGACATATGACGCGGCATCGGGGTGTCCGGTGGTGGGAAGATAGTCGCGGGCCACTATCCGGCCGGCGATGTCGACGAGGGCGAGCTGGGTGTTGGTGCCACCCACGTCGACCCCTATAGTATATTTGATCTGCATAGATACATAAAAGATATAGACCGACAAAGTCGACGGCTCAGAAAGAACCGGCGCCGCGGCCGCTGAGCGGCGGCATGAAAGCGTCTTCGATATGCTCGATCGCGAAGGCGTCGATGTTTCCTGTCAGTGTAATGATGTCGAAACGATAATTGCACACTACGGGCATCCCGCGGAGATAGACGTCGGCTCCGGCGGAGAGGCTCTTCATCTTGCGGCGGTCGACGGAAGCGTCTGGAGCCTCCCATTCGCCGCTTCTGGCCTTCACCTCCACGAAGACAATCCAGTCGGCCTTCTGGGCGATGATGTCGATCTCGATCCTGCCGCATCGCCAGTTGCGGTGACGAATGGCATAGCCCTTGGCCACCAGCAGCTCGACGGCCTTCTCCTCGGCGAATCGGCCGAAGCGGAAGTCGCGGCCTGTGCCGGCTGCATCCTTCTCACTGCCGGAAACCTTTCGCAGCGTGCCGGAAGCCATATCAGCAGGCCTTGAACGACATGTCGAGCCCCTTGACGCTGTGGGTGAGCGCCCCGACCGATATGAAGTCGACGCCGGCCTCACCGTAGGCGCGGAGGTTCTCGAGGGTGATTCCGCCCGACGACTCCGTCTCCACCTTACCGTCGACGAGAGCCACGGCCTCGCGGGTGAGCTCGGGAGTGAAGTTGTCGAACATTATCCTGTCGACGCCGCCGTTGGCGAGCACGCGGCGGATGTCGTCGAGGCTTCTCACCTCGACCTCGATCTTCAGGTCGCGGCCGGTGGCCCTGCAGTATTCGCGGGCACGGTTGATAGCCTTCTCTATGCCTCCGGCGAAGTCGATGTGGTTGTCCTTGATGAGTATCATGTCGAAGAGGCCGATACGGTGGTTGGTGCCACCGCCGAGCCTGACGCCCTCCTTCTCGAGCACACGCATGCCGGGAGTGGTCTTGCGGGTGTCGAGCACACGGGTGTGGAGCCCGGCGAGCTCGTCCTGATAGCGTCGCGTCATCGTGGCCACGCCGCTCATGCGCTGCATGATGTTGAGCATTGTGCGCTCGGCCACGAGCAGCGACCTCACGGGGCCCTCTGCGATAAAGGCCACGTCGCCCTTCTTCACGGCAGCGCCGTCGGCGATCATCTGCTCCACCTTGATGGACGGGTCTACCTTATGGAGCACCTTCCTGGCCACCTCGATACCGGCGATGACGCCGTCTTCCTTTACTAAAAGCCTTGAACGCCCCATGGCGTCGGCAGGGATCGTGGAGAGGGTTGTATGGTCGCCGTCGCCGATGTCTTCCGCGAAAGCCAGGTCAAGCAGTTGGTCGATCAGCTCGTCAGTTGTTTTCATCTGTTGGTTGTTTGTCAGGTTAGGGTTATGCGTATGTTTGATATTTCCACCGCAAAAATAGCGATTAATAATGGGATTTACTTAATTTTGCGGTAGAATTTTTAAAAATATGGAATATTGTCTGCTCACAATCGGCAAGACCTCTACTGAATGGGTCAGAGAGGGCATCGACCAATATGCGGGGCGGCTTCGCAGATACGTGAGGTTTGCGCTCAAGGAGCTTCCCGACGTGAAAAACGCCAAAAGCCTCACGGCTACGCAGCAGAAAGCCGCGGAAGGGAAGCTTCTGATATCCGAGTTCAGCGACTCCGACATCATAGTGCTTCTCGACGAGCGTGGACGCGAATACACGTCGGTGGAATTCTCGGCATGGCTCGACCGGCTGGCGGCCGGCGGAAGGAAGCGCGTGCTCTTCGTGGTGGGAGGTCCCTACGGCTTCTCGGAGGAGGTGTATGCCCGCGCCATGTATAAGGTATCGCTGTCGAAGATGACGTTCAACCACGAGATGGTGAGGCTGTTCTTCACCGAGCAGATCTACCGCGCCATGACTATTCAGCGCGGGGAGCCTTATCATCACGAGTAGAGGGAGCGATTTCTTCAGGTTGCCTGGCGCCCCGGCGCCCCCAGACGAGGTCCTTGAGCAGCGGCGAGAAGCTGAGCACTATCAGCAGGGCTATGACTGCCGCGTATACCATAGAGAAATTAAAGAGCATCCGCGCGTTGTCGGTCTGGAAAGACATAGGATCGTCGGAGGTTCCGGGCGCCATGAAATCGTCGACATCCATGGCCGCGAGCGTACTCTTCCAACCTATCTTCCCGTCGTGGAGATACACCACCGAGGGATTGCCCCTCACCACTTCCTTGATGGCGGTGTCGTCGGCGGTATAGATGGGATAGGAGGCCATGGAGAGGTCGACCCAATTGTCGATATCGGCCTTGCTACCGGCCACCACCGCCATCATATCCATGCCGTTGCGGCGTGCCCAGGTGTAGAGGGAGTTGATTTTCCATGAAGTGGCGATCGAGACGTCGGAGAGACGGGGCATCATGAGCAGGATCTCTCCTCCCCCGCGGCTGATGACGTCTTCGGTGACATCCTCATCGCCGTCCCATATCCGGAAGTCCTTTGCCTCTGCCTTAGCCTCGGGAGCCGGCGAGGAGGCCGGAAGCTCGTGCCGATCCACGAAACGCCATCCATCGGCCTCGTCGGGCAACGTGTCGTCTTCAGAGAATTCCCTGGTCACACCATCCTTCTCATACACAAACACCATTCGCGGGCCTTCGTCACCGGCACCGGAGAAATCGATGATGTCGGTGCCCGCCTTATAGGGACGGAAATCGACAAGCGGCTGATAGGTGTATCCGATGATGGCCACGAGGCCGATATAGGCTACGGTGGCAAGCAGCGCAATCCACTGGAGAGCCGGGGTCACGGTCCATCGGCACAGCCGGTTTCGCCCCAGCAGCCAGACCACGCCGATGCAGAGCGCCACATTCTTCCAGAAGGTGGCCCAGTTGGAGATGACGTAAGCGTCGCCGAAACATCCGCAGTCGGCCACGGGATCGGCAATGGCGATCCATAATGTCAGAGGGAGCATGAAGGCCATGACCGCGGCGTAGATCCACGTCACCGAGCGGCGGAAACATCCGAGCGCAAGCATCATGCCCATGCAGAACTCGAGCATGCATAGGAAGAAGACGCCCACGAGCTCCAGATTGGGCCATACATGCAGATGCATGGCCTCGAGATAGTCGTCGGTCTTATAGAGAGTGCCCCAGGGGTCGACGGCCTTCACGAAGCCTGAGAAGATGAAGACGGCGGCCACTATGAGACGCACGGCAAGTGTGACCCACCGCACGGCGGCAGGCGACATCGAAGTGAGAGCGGCTCTCATCGTGCGGCCTGCTGCCCGCGCAGCTTGATGATGGCGAAGAGGGCGTAGTTGATCATGTCCATATAGTTTGCGTCGACGCCCTCGCTCACGGTGGTCTTTCCCATATGGTCCTCGATCTCCTTTGTGCGCAGCAGCTTCTGGAGGATGATGTCGGTGAAGCTGGAGACCCTCATGTGGCGCCAAGCCTCGTCGTAGTCATGGTTCTTGTTCAGCATGAGGGAAGTGGCCTTTGCGATTTCGTCGTCGTAGAGGCGCAGGGCCTCATCGTGAGGCAGCGGGTCGCCGGAGCCGATCGAGAGCTGCACGAGAGCCATGGCGCAATAGTTGACGATGCCGATGAATTCGGGCAGAACGCCCTCGTCGACACGCGCGTCGCCCTTCTCCTCGATGGAGCGTATGCGCCGTGCCTTGATATAAATCTGGTCGGTGAGGCTCGAGGGGCGCATCACGCGCCACGATGTGCCGTAGTCGGCCATTTTCTTCACAAAGATATCGCGGCAGACCGAAATGGCCTCCGCAAACTCAGCCGCAGTCCTGTCGGGCTTCCCTACCTGTTGGTCTGTCGTCATTTCCGGGGTATGATTTCCTGTTAATACAATGCAAAATTAAGGAAAATAAGCGACATTACCTTAACGAGGCCCTATATCTCGATAATTTTGATTATTTTTGTGGATAAAAACTCAAGACGACATGTCAGCAAACCAACGATTTCTCGCCGAATGGGAGCCCAGCGACGGAGTGCTCCTGGCGCTTCCGCACGAAGATACCGACTGGGCATACATCCTTGATGCGGCGCTCGACCAATACCGGCGCCTGGTGAAGGCGCTAACCGACAAAGACATACTCTGCCTGGTGTGCTGCCGCGACATGAAGAGAGCCGAAATTCTGCTCGACGAATGCGATTCAGCATCACTCATATTTATAGAGACAGACTACAACGACACCTGGACGCGCGACTACGGGCCGCTCGGAGTGATGCGCGACGACAGGCTCCGCGCCCTCGACTTCGGCTTCAACGGCTGGGGCCTCAAATTCGCGGCAGACAAAGACAACCTCGTCACGAGCCGGCTCGACAGAATGGGCTACTTCGACGATGGCGTCTACCGCAATCAGCGCGCGTTCATCCTCGAGGGGGGGTCCGTCGACACCGACGGGCGCGGCACCGTGCTCACCACCTCGCGTTGCCTCTGCTCCCCCAACCGCAACGGTGGCCTCACAAAGGCCCAGGCGGCAGAAGAGCTCAGCCTGCGTCTCGGCTGCGACCACACGCTATGGCTCGACTACGGAGCGCTGGAGGGCGACGACACCGACTCCCACATCGACACGCTCGCCCGCATGGCGCCCGGCGACAGTATAGTCTTCACTGGATGCCGCAACGTCGACGACTCCCATTTCGAGGAGCTCCTCAAAATGCGCGCGCAGCTCACCATGCTCCGCACGGCCGAGGGGGAGCCCTACAACCTCATCGAGCTGCCATTCCCCGACCCCGTATTCGACTGCGAGGGCAACAGACTTCCGGCCACCTATGCCAACTATCTGGTGGTGAACGGACATATCTTCATGCCCTCCTACGGGCAGCCCGCCAATGACCTGCTTGCCGCTAAAATCATCCGGATAGCTTTCCCGGATTACGACGTTACGCAGGTGGACTGCCGCACGCTGCTGTGGCAGCACGGCTCGCTCCACTGCGCCACCATGCAGCTGCCCGCCGGGACGCTCCGGAAGGTGACCGACAATTGAGAAACCGATAACCAAACAGGAAAAGATAAATGCGACCGACAAAGATACTGAAGACCGGAATCGTGCAGCACACGTTCTCACCCGAGATCGAGGTGAACCGCAACCGCAACATCGCCGCCATCGAACGCCTCGCCGACGAGGGGGCCCAATTAGTGGTGCTCTCGGAGCTTCACGACTCGCTCTATTTCTGCCAGACGGAAGATACGAGCATGTTTGACTTGGCAGAGACGATCCCCGGCCCATCGACGGAAATCTTCGGTGCCTTGGCGAAAGAATTGGGTATTGTCTTGGTGCTTTCCCTTTTCGAGAAGCGTGCCCCGGGCCTGTACCATAACACGGCCGTCGTCTTGGAGAAAGACGGTACGATCGCCGGAAAATACCGCAAGATGCATATCCCGGATGACCCCGCTTATTACGAGAAATTCTATTTTACCCCCGGTGATTTAGGCTTTGAGCCTATCGATACCTCTGTGGGGCGTCTTGGTGTGTTGGTTTGCTGGGATCAATGGTATCCGGAAGCAGCCCGTTTGATGGCTATGCGTGGCGCCGAGATGTTGATCTATCCGACCGCTATCGGCTGGGAAAGTAGCGATACGCAGGAAGAGAAGGACCGTCAGCTGGGTGCGTGGGTGACCATACAGCGGGGACATGCCGTGGCGAACGGACTCCCGGTCATTTCCGTAAATCGTACCGGGCATGAGCCGGACCCTTCGGGACAAACGGGCGGTATCCGGTTTTGGGGAAACAGTTTTGCGGCCGGTCCCCAAGGTGAGCTATTAACCGTATTCCCGAATGACGAGGAGGAGGTACGTGTGATAGAGATCGACAAGACTCGCGGTGAGAACGTGCGTCGTTGGTGGCCTTTCTTCCGGGATCGCCGTATCGATGCGTTTGGTGGTTTGACAGAACGATTTTTAGTATAATGACCGAATACACGCAAGAAGAGGCCGTCTTCCGCATGAACGAAATGGGGAAAGCGGGACGGCCTTTCCTTTTTATCATTGATTATAAACGAGAGCGGATCTACGTGGAGAGGCCGGAAGAGATCGCTCCCTCCGAGTTATTGTACGATTTGAACGGCTTTACGAATACAAATCATGAATGTAACTTGCGGGATTCCTCTCATCTTATATCCGGAGAACCTGTTGAATGGCAACCCTCGTATGTTTCTTTCGAGGAGTATGCCCATTCATTCGAGACCGTTTCCCGGCATATCCATGCGGGTAATTCTTATTTGGTAAACTTGACATGCGCTACTCCGGTATATACGAACCTCTCCTTGAAAGATATCTTTTACCATTCCAAGGCGATGTATAAGCTTTGGATGCGGGATCGTTTCGTGGTATTCTCGCCGGAGATATTCGTGCGGACGCGGGATGGTCTCATCTATTCGTATCCCATGAAAGGTACGATCGACGCTACGCTGCCCGATGCCCGGAGACGTATCCTTGATGATCCCAAGGAAGCGGCGGAGCATGCCACGATCGTGGATTTGATCCGGAATGACTTGAGTATCGTAGCCTCCGAGGTTTGTGTTCCCCGGTATCGTTATATCGATGAACTGCGTACGCATAACGGAAGTTTGTTGCAGGTCAGCTCTGAGATAAGAGGCCGGTTGCCGGAAGGATGGAACGGCCATGTCGGGGAGATTTTGTTCAGCCTCTTGCCTGCCGGCTCCATCACGGGCGCTCCCAAGAAAAAGACCTTGGAGATCATCGCCGAGGCGGAAACCTATGAGCGGGGCTTCTATACGGGGGTGATGGGGTATTTTGACGGCCAAGATTTAGACAGCGCCGTGATGATCCGTTTTATGGAACAAGTCTCTCCCCATTCGTTTGTTTTCAAGAGCGGTGGGGGAATCACCTCTAAAAGTGAGGTGAGATCGGAGTATAACGAGATGAAACAAAAAGTATATGTGCCCATCTATTGAGACCTTATCTGGGAGTCCGTTTGTGGAGACGATCCGTATCGAGAAGGGACGGATACATAACCTTCCGTACCATAATGCCCGGATGAACCGTACCCGCAGGGAGCTATTCGGAGCGAGGGAAGAAATTGATCTCGCGGGTTATATTCATCCGGGGCCTCATCAAGAACGTACCAAATGCCGGGTGGAATATACCCGCGAGGTCTTAAAGGTAGAATACGTTCCTTACCGTATGCGTCCGGTTCATTCCTTGCGATTGGTTACATGCGATGAGATCGATTATTCCTATAAGAGTACGGATCGTCAATGCCTAAATGATTTATTCGCCCAACGAGCGGGACATGACGATATCTTGATAATCCGTGACGGTTTGCTGACCGATACTTCCATTTGTAATGTCGCCCTTTGGAATGGCACCTCTTGGATCACTCCCGCACGCCCTTTGTTATGTGGTACGATGCGTGCTTACTTATTGGATAAAGGCTTGGTACAGGCCGAGGATATCCCGGTAGAGGATCTGCCTAAGTATACCCGGATCCGTCTGTTTAACGCCTTGATCGAGTTCGGTGAAATCGATGAGATCACACGAATATACGTATGACCCTACGCGAGTATCGGCGTGGCCTCTTACCTATATAGGCATGAATCAAGGTGTTTCCTAGAACAATATATCCACCTCCATATTGCTGATCCATTCTACCGGCCGGCCGGCCACCTTATTGCAAGTGACGGCGAATTTCAAGGGGAGGATAATTCCCAATGGGATGCGTAACCATCCCGGCATATTGAAATTATGGACACCGATCAGGGAACCTAGCTGGATACCGACCGAGGGAGCTACCAAGAAACGGGTCTCGTCATTACGGCGGTCTATACCCATCTCGAAATAACTATACAAGCCGAGGAAACGTTTCGGGGAAACGAATATATCCATGTTATAATTGGCGCCCGCCTTCACGTTCCAGTTCTTGATCGTGTAGGAGGAGGAAGGGGCGTGCATATAATAACCGGAGATCGTAGGGGATACCCAATGAGCGATGTCACCCGGCTCCATGATCATGCCTTTCCCTTTCCCGAACTTATGCCAATTGATCATGCTGACGTTCAAGCGCCCGCCATACGTCATGACACCGTCCCGGTTGCTATGGATCGGCGTACCGATCAGGAACATGAAGGAGTTGGCTACCCTCGACCGGATAAAGTTGCGGGTAAAAGGCTCTTGTACGATCAGCTGTAGCTCATCCTTGCGGTCGGCGACAGAAGCTTCCAAGGGGACGTCATCCAGATCCGTCCCGAAGGGGATCGGGAAATCCTTGATTACCGGGAAACGATCGTAGACGAACTGGGGCAGGTCGTCTCGTTCGGAAGGGATCTCGTTCAAGATATTCTCGTCTGATCCTTCCAAGGCATTCTGGTAGGCTTTCCAGACTTCTACGATAGACTCGCAGGTGGCGGTCACGACTTGGTAGAATACCTTCGTCTCCCGCTCGTAGCTATCGCCTTTCTCCAAGGAATAAGGGTGCTTCTCCGTGACCCGGATATGCCGGTAATCATCGGCCTCGTTGTACTCCATCATGTTTTGGTTCAAACGTTTATCGCCGTAAGCACTCCATGTCTCGCCTTTTAGGTTAGCGGTCTGTACGGGGATGGTATTGTAGAAATCGTGCAGGCTCTTATTGTTGGATACGGCGGAGGCGGAGAAGCCCCTACGTACCATTTGGTGTCCGGAGGCGAAGGAGTCTTGTAGGAAATGCTCGGCGAAAGCCTCGTACATCGTGGCGTAGAACATAAGGTTGCTCGCCATTTGCGTATCTCCTTTACACATTTCTTTGCCTGCCTCTTGTGCTAGATAGATGGCGAAGATGTGGATGCAGAAATACTTGCTCATGGAGGGCAACTGATTTAATTTATCGAAGACCTTGTTTACTTCCGAGGGGCGTTGAAGGCGGCGGATCAGCTCGGGGTCGATCATCTTCAGATGCTCGTTCAATCCCTTGCCATAGGCGTAGAAGTGGGAGAGGTCCTTGATCGCCAGGATACCGTAAGCCAGATTGATGTCGAGCAGCTCCTTGCTGTTGGCTCCGGTGAGGAACTCGTTCATGGCTTGTGTCTCCAAAGCCAGCGTACGGTTCGTCTTGGAGAAATGGGTCTGCAGGCCTGTCTCCAAGAGCATGGGATTTTCCACATGGTCGCCGGCCAATCCACAAAGCGTACCGTAGGTCACGATATTCGGCAACTGTGTCAGCTCATTCATGGCGTAGGCGTTCGAGCCGGGCATATGCGACATGTTGAGGATCTGCAGCAAGGCGCTATCGGCGACGGCCTCGTTGGGGAAGATCCCGTTTTCCACCAGATAACGCGGGAGAAGGCTCATGGCACGGTCGCCGATCTTACGATGCTCGGCGAAATCCCATGCGAAGGCCGAACTTGTTATTGCGCTGATACCCATAAGTAGGCATCCGCGGTGAAGAAGTTGTTTAATAGTGTTTCTCTTGTTCATATCTATACTTGTTTATAATTATCTGAATAACTCAAGCGCGAACTTCAACCCGACGCTTTGATACTTGAACTCCTCGAAGCCTAGGAAAAGCGCTATATGAAAAAGGTCGCTACCGATACCATACCCGAGCTCGCTGTAATTCGGCAATACGGGAGTCCATAGCTGGCTGAGGTAGAAACGTTCGGACACGAGGTATTTATGCGCCTTGGGATTGGGCTTGAGGAATCGCAATAGAATGAATGGGCTCTCGTACATGAGGTGCCCTTGAATATATTTGTCGGAGGCATTGCACCAATCCCCACCTAGATTATGAAAGATCCCGCCAAACCGGTCGCCCCAAGGCTCGGGGAAATAACGTTTGGCGAAATAGCTGAAATCGGCGAAGTACATGTTATGCTGGTTAAAAAAGAGTCCACCGCTTAGATTGTAACTCAGTCGTTCGGATAAGCCCAGCCGTACGGTCTGGTTCATGCCGGCCTCCATCCGCCAATAATTTCCCGTACAGCCGAGCAGGTCCGGTATGCTTCGTGCCAGCTCGATCCGGAAGGTCGGGTAATGGGAATGCAGGTACTCTTTCCGGTAACCGTCCATCCAGTAATATTGCCGGGGCGTGTAGGTAAGGCCGATAACCGGGGTGAACTCATTATGATCCTTAAGATCCAATCCGGTATCCTTGTTCTTTTTCATGGGCGTACGATGGTGGTATGCGAGTCCGGCCGAGAGCCGGAAGCCGTTCATCAGTTCTATCTGGTTCATCAGCTTGGCATAGTAGTGCTGGAAATACTTCAAGTTGAGATCTTCGAAACGGATTGGGGTATCTTTTAGGATCTCGTTGATCTGGTGGATCACTTCGGAGGAATAGCTTTGGTTGTCATTGGCTATCGTGAGGTTGAGGATGCCTTGACGCTCGGGGTGATACTCCCAGTCGGTTGTTAGCCGTAGGCGTAGCTCTTTCTCCTTGAATAGGAAACCGATCTCGGGGTGGAAGCGTAGCTGACGGTCATGCTCGAATGTCTTACTGATACGTGCTTCTTGCTTATAGGTGATCCCGTTGCTTCCGAAAGATAGCTGGAACGGGTTGAGAAGGCCGGAATACTTCACACGAGTACTCTTGTAATCCCTGTTGACCGTGCTGGTGAGCCGCTCGCCGAGTTGGAGGTAGCGAGTGAGAGCGCTGCTGTCCGCTTCCGTCCTCACCACGTTCGTTCCGGTGGTGTACAAGGCTTTCTCGTCGGTAGTGAGCGGCTTGTCCCTCCGGCTGTTCCAATAAGCGCTGTCTTGGGTAAAGGAGAGTGTGTCGGAGGTGATCGTATAGTATTGGGTTTGATCGAGCGAGTATAATTTCCTGCTCTCATGGTCTTCCTCTACCCAAGAGATCGATTTATAGCGGAAAGCGGCGTGGATGTCGCTCTCTATCCGGTTGCCTAGGGCATGGTAGCAGACTTGCAGGTCAGCCTCTTCCGGGAGGATGAAATGCTTCTCGTCACGGTTGAAACGTATGCTTAGGTTGAACTCGGAGAAAGAGGAGTGCCCTTGTATCTCGATACGGTCGATGGTCCAGAGTTCGTCGGTTACGTACAGGTTTCCGGATAGTAGTTTCTGGCTCCATTGGCGAGGGGTGAAACGGATGTTATACACAGGGATGCCGGAGATCGTGTCTGTGCCTTCCTGCCGAAACGTGTAATATTTGAAAGCATCGGGCGAGAGTGGCATGATGATTCCCTTATTGTAGATCGTGGGGGAGTAGACGTTCAAGTTGACGAATGAGGCTATCTCCTTGTAATGTCTTCCGGCGGCGAGATGGCTGCTGTTGATGGCTACGATCTTGTTGCGATAATGGTTGGGAGCGTCGTAGCGGGTGAGGCCGCTCATCTCGAAGAGAGCATCGCAGGGATGACGCTCTACTGGGAAGACCAGATAGGCGTATCGCAACAGCTTGTTCTTCCGGGGAACGTGCGTACGGCCTTTCACGTAGGTCTCCGCTTCATAGCTCTCGAGGACGTGCTCGTAGATGGGGGCTTGATGGATTACCTGCCGCATGATGGAGTCGGCTCGTGTGACGGGTGTCTTCTCTTGTGCCCGCAGGTCTGAATAGACTAGCGGGCACAGAAGAAGTATGAATAGAAGAATAAGGTGTTCTGTCTCGATCCTCATCCTGTCAATGTATGGCGAAGGTTGGGCATACTAATGCGCAAAGATGGCAGCCGACACATTTTTGCTCGTCTATCACCGGTTTGCGCATAGAGGTGAAACGGATAGCTTGATGTCCACCGTCGTTACAGGAAACGAAACAGCGTCCGCAGCCGAGGCATAGGCTGTTATCTACTGTCGGGCGGTGTATCTGCGTACGTTCCAGTTTCTCGGGGGGGACGATGTTCGGTAAAGCGAAAACCTTCCGGCTCATA
>USHH01000044.1 GCA_900554345.1 uncultured Bacteroidales bacterium
CCCGGCGACGAGATCTACATGGCCAATGTGCGCAACGGCATCCTCTACGGGGGCCAGTATAAGTCGCAGGCCGGCCAGGAAAAGGCTCTCAGCGGACTGAAGGTGCGCCTCTGACCACCGTCATCCCGGCAATCCGCAACATGACCGACGATGAAAGCCTATCTTAGACAGACAATACTGACGTGCATACTCCTCGCGGCCGCGATAACGGCGGTCGCGGGGAACGCGCCGTCGCCGGCCCCGGTGGAGAAATGCGACCTCTTCACCACGGAGCTGAAGCAGATGCTGCCTCCCGAGATCGCGGACTTCGTGGAGAGATATCTCCATCAGCGCCTATATGCCGACAAGGATGCGGCCGAGACGCGCAGGCGTCTCGATTTCGACGAGGTGGAATGCTCTTTCCCGCTTACCCCCGCCTCTGTCGATGCCCTCAGGGAGGCCGACGGCATGAGCATCCTCCTCGAGAGGGGACGCCGCTACCGCATCAGCTGGCTGCGCGGCGAGCAGACCATAGGAGAGATGGGATTCCCGGCCTCCTTCAACCTCATACTCTTCACCAACCAGAAGAAGAGCTATGAATGGCTATGCGGCCGCCTCCGCGAGCTCGCGGGGCGGAAGAGAGACGACGCCATCCGCTATGTCGGCCACAGACCCGACGGCCGGCGCAAGCCCTTCTGCCGCCCCGGAGTGGAGTTCTATCTCGGCCATCTCACCTCCGACATATATCTCGACAGCGTCTCGGGACGCCCAGTGTGGTCGGAGGAATTCGCTCCCCAGTCGCTGGCCAACCTCTTCGTAGACCCGCGCCCTGTAGCCGACATCGACGCCGAGGTCTCCGTGAAGTCATACACCGGCGACACCGAGACCATACGCCTGCCGTTCAGCACGCTGCGGGAATTTCTGGAGGAGAGCGGCACCCACCCCTACTTCGGCGTCAGCTCCGGGCCCGACGCCTCCGGCTCTTTCGAGGCCGTGGCCGTCTACCACAATCCCACCGTGGCCTACCTCCACAAGATGGAGCTCACGGTGAAGCCCGGGGAGCTTTGGCTCGGAGACGGCGCCCGCCCCGCCGTCAGCATCGAGCTGATGCCCTACATCAAGCTCCACAATCTCGACGACCTCTGGGGCGAGAAATAGTTTTCACCTCTCATAACACTCAATCACAATGAGACCAATCATATTCATATCCGGCATCATGCTCGCGATATCCGGCCTCACCTCCACCGCCGGCGCCCAGTCGGTGAAAGACATCATGGGTGACAGGACGGGCGCCTATATCTACGCCCAGGCCACCGACGTCTCGGCCGACGATGCGCTTAGCCGCGCGGCAGAGGAACTCAGCGCCCGCGTCGACACCTACATCGGCGCCAACAAGCTCAAGACCGTCAACGGCGCCTGGCGCGAATGGATCAAGCGCATCATCAACGAGAAATACGGCCGCACACGCGTCTTCCTCTACCTCTCGGTGACCGACCTCAAAGTGCCGCCGCGCCATAACCCGGATGATGCCGCCCTGCAGGCCGGCATGGCCTCACAACAGGCCGGTCTGGCCGCCCAGGAGGCCAGTCTGGAACAGCAGGAGGCCGGCCTGCAGGCCCAGGAAGCACAGATACAGGCTCAGGAGGACATTATCAAGGCTCACGATGAGGCCATCCAGGAGCAGTATGACGCCATGGTCGAGGCAGACGCCCGAAAAGCCGAAGCCGATGAAATCATGGCTGAGTCATCGGGCGAGCCCGAGACCGAAGAGACAGCCGTGGCCGAGACCGATTCCTCGGTATTGGCCGAGGGCCCCCTCGCCGACCTCATTCTCAAGATCGTCACCGGCAAAGACGTCACGTCGCTCCTCGCCAAGGCAAAGAACATGCGCGTCATAAGCCTCTACGGCAACACCGACAGCAAATACATGCCCCACGCCTACCTCGTGTATGACGACGGCGGCACGACCCGCGTCTACTCCCCTATCCGTAAAGACGGCACCCGCCTCAGTTTTCCCGACGGCGCCTCCCTCACCTCCCCGGCCGGAAGGCTCGTGGCCTGGTTTCTGAAGAAATGATTAAAACCCCAAGAAGATGCATCTGAATATTAAATCCATAATGCTGCTCCTCGCATGCCTCACGGGCCTGGCGGCGACAGCCAAAGACCATACGGTCGACGTGGAGGTGGCATACGGCCTCAACCACGATCCGGCGCTCAAGGCAAAGGTGGAGCACAACGCCTCCGCCATCATCACGGCGCTCAACCGCGCGGCCGACCTCGGCGAAGGCGTGAACTACACCGGAATCGACATCACCACCGAGGCCAAGGCCGCCCTCAACAACCTCCTCATCGGCAAGAAGATCGCCTACGCCTCTTTCGACGACGACTTCAACACCCCGGTCTCGGAGAAGGTGGCCAGAAACCAGTTTGGAGAGTATGAGCTCCGCAACATACCGGTGCTCTTCATCGACAGCGAGAATCCCGACGACGCCAACTACGAGGAGATAGGCATCACCTTCAGCCCCAAGGGGGTGATCGAGAACGTCTACATCACCATCGAGCGCGAGCAATACAACAAGATCCTCAAGGGGATGACCGAGGTGAAGGACGAGAGCAACCGCCTCGCCATCCTCTCGTGGATGGAGGCTCTCGCCACCGCCTACCACGAGAAGGACCTCAACTGGTTTAAGACCTTCCTCAGCGACGACGTGCTCGTGGTGACCGGCTCACGCAAATACACCCCCAACGGCGAGACCTTCACCTATACCGAATACGACAAGGCCGGATATCTCCAGAAACTCGACAGATGCTTCAAGGTCAATCCGGTGATTGAGGTGAAATTCAACGACATCACCGTCATGGGCCACGCCCTCGACGACAAGGGGCGCTACTACGCCGTGGAGTGCGTGCAGTCGTGGAGCGCCACACATTATTCCGATGTCGGACGCCTCTTCGTGGTGTGGGACTTCGGCCACCCCTCCGGCCCGCAGATCCTCTTCCGCGGTTGGACCGAGATGGACGACCCGAAGAAATTCAACATCTACGAGATGCCTCTGCTGCTTGAGAAATGATGAGACCTCCCGCCCACACAGTCATCCGGGAAAGCCGACTGAGAACCATCGCGGCTCTCCTGGTGTGTCTTTTCGCCTCCGGCGCGAGCGCACAGCTCTCCACCCTCGTGCCCAGGACGATGACCCACCTCACGACTCCCAACAACGGCTCTCTGAAGGCGGCTCACCTCGAGATCGTCTTCTCCGAGCCGCTCGAGGGGGTGGAGGTGATCCCCGACTCGCAGAACGCCTCTCCCGACCCCTCCTATCCCACGCAGCCAGGCAAGGCGCACGCCAGAGCCCTCTCCGTGGAGCAGGCCGGGGTCTTCGCACGCAAGGTGACCGTGGTGCATCCCGATTTCGCCCCCTGCGTCATCATGTTCGACTCCATCGGCTTCACCGATAAGGTGAAGGCAGGAGAACACTACCTCATAGAGGTGGAGGTGCCCGGAATGACGCTCGTGGAGGCCAACAAGGCCTTCTACAACCTCGACTTCCCCACGGCTGCGGCCCGCTATCAGGAATATCTCGACAGCGGCGACGGGAAAGACGCCAGCCTCGCCGCGCAGCGCCTCGCAGTCATCGCCGAGCTCGCCGACGCCAACAACCTTCTCGCCGCCAACATCGACTCGAAGGAGAGGGCCACCCTCTTCCGCTGCATGAAGGCCGCCGAGATGATCCACGACAAGACGCGCTCGCCGAAGGCCTACGAGCTCTACCGCGTCTTCCGCAAGCGGCTGTTCCCTTTCAGGGCCATTTCGGAATACGACGACGAGGGTGTGACGCAGCTCGCCATCGACACCGTCTACCACAAGCAGGGCGACAACCGCCCCATGTCCGACTCCCGGCTGCCGAAGGTCGACGGGCAGCCCTACTACTCCTGGATCAACGTCGGCATCGACCTCGACGACGTCTCCTTCACAGGTGGCGACCAGTTCCTTCCCGCCGAGCGCGTCGACGGCGACTACCGGCTCTACGTGCCGAAGGGCACCGCCGCGGCAGGCCCGATCACAATCCACCACCCCGACTGCGAGCCTCTTGTCTTCTCGCTCGCCGACTACGGCATACCGCAGGTCGGCGCAGCCAGCGTCTACGTCGTGAAGGTGGCCACTCCTCCGGCACTCCTCATCGAGGCAAACCGCGCCTTCGGCAACCTCGACTTCGCCACCGCCGGCGCGCTCTACGAGGAAATCCTCATGCAGGGCAACGCCCACGGCGAGGAGGCCCTCACTACGGCCGGCGACCGCCTTGAGGTCGTCAGGGGCCTGGTGGAAAACGACGCCACGGCCCGCTGGAAGGCGCTGCGAAAGGAAATCTCCGCAAAGGGATCGACTTTCTCGCGCTCCGAGCTTTCCGACAAGTGTCTCGTGCTCGCCACCATGGCCGAGACATTCGACCGCCACGGAGTGCCCGGCATGCAGCGCAAGGCCGCCAACTACCGGCGCCTCGCCAAAGACTACCGGACTGCCCTTTTCATCACCGTCAGCGCCATGCAGAGCGATGACCACGGCAAGCCCGTCTTCGACGCCGGAGGCGAATATGAGGTCTACAGGAATAAGGAATTCTTCCTCGAGTTCGACAAGTCGGAATTCGGCGGCGACGAGCTACGCGTCGCGATGAAGACGTCGACGCCTGGCCTCTTCAAGCGCTATCTTCCCGGAGAGGTGTCGCAGTGGTTTGCGGCGCATCCCTACAAGAGCCTGAAGGTGAAGCCAGTGGCGCGCGTATACAGGAACGGGGGATACAGTTGGGAGAGGATCGGCGACGACTTCGACCTCTACTCCGACAAAGATGCCCGCTCCTTCTCCATCACGCTCTACCTCAAATCCCCTGAATAATCAGAAGTCCCTCACTCTCTTGACTCTTAACTCTTGACTCTTGACTCTTAACTCTTAACTTTTGACTCTTAACTCTTTAAAAAATATACTTATGAGAAAAACTGTCCTTACAGCAATTGCTGCCATCCTCCTTTCCACGGGCTACACCCTGACGGCATCCATCCACCGCATGAACCCCGCTCCCGGAATCTCCGCCACCCTCTCTGCCGACGACGAGACCGAGCAGGAGCGCAAGGCCCGCGAGAAAGCCGAGAAAGAGCTCCGCAAGAAAGAGGAGAAAGAGCGTAAGGCCCGTGAGAAGGCCGAGAAAGAGCTCGCGAAGAAAAACAAGGAGCCGAAGACGGCCGACGAGATCATCGCCCTTCTCCAGGCCCTTGAATGGAAGAAACCCGCGCGCAGCGGCCTCGACGTCGACCGGTATTACGACAAGGCCGACGAGTTCTTCACCCTCCTCCGCACCGTAAGCGACAGCGTCACGATCTATCGCCCCGTGAAGGTGACCACCCCGAGCGGACGCGTCGAGGTGCTCCCCGTCGACAACACCGGCAAGTTCCGGAAGAAAGGCGAGGCCTTCGACCAGGCTCTCGAGACCGCCGGATACATGGTGTCGCTCACCACCCAGAGCGCCGTGCTCGCCGCCGAGACCCTCGCCCACTCGGTGCAGATAGCGCAGGACGCCATCCCGTTCGTGGGAAACAAAGACCGCAAGGCGGCCAACGTGCAGATCGCCAAGGCCACCAAGGCCTTCCCCCTGCTCAAGCAGCTGATGAACTCCCAGCGCAACATGGCGCAGCGGTATTTCCGTCCGAAGAACGTGGAGATCACCGACAGCGTCGACGAGGTGATCACCACCGAGGAGATCGACTTCATGGAGACCCAGGATATGACCGACGAGGAGCTCAACGCCTATATCGAGGCCGAGATGGCCGAATCCTGATAATTCCAGACCATGGCGAAAGATTCACGACCGGCAGCGGCCCGACTCCTCTTACTGGGAGTTCTGGCGCCTCTGCTGGCCGTCTTTACGATGCCCGGCGCCCTTGCCGCTCCAGGGGGCGCCCCTGATGCCGCCGCCCTGGTGGCTCAGGCCCGCGCATGCCTTTACAGCAATCCTAAAGAGGCCTCGCGACTCGCCGGAAAGGCGATTCAGATCTCCGACCTCGCCCGGCCCGACTCCACATGCCTCGCCGCCACTATCCTCTATGGCGAGGCAGAGCAGCTTCTCGGCAATTTCGATCTCAGCATACGGGTGTTGCACGACGCCGAGACTTTTGTCGACAGGTCTGACTCCCGCACCCTCGGCTGTCTCTACGCCCTCCAGGGCCGCGTGCTCGGCAAGCTCGGCGATTTCCCGCGCTCCTCAGAGCTCAACGACCGCGCCACCTCCATATTCCGTGCCCTCGGCGACTCAAGCGCCGTCGCGTGGTGCTACAACGAGCGCGGAATCATGCTGCTCAACACCGACCAGTTTGCCGTGGCCGAACACCTCTTCCGCCGGGCCCTCGACATAAACCGCCGGCTCCACGACCTCAAGGCCATAGCGAGCACCCTCAACAACCTCTGCCTCTATCCGGGAGACTCCCGCGAGAAGCTCGAGATGATCGACGAGGCCATAGCCATCAACCGCAACCTCGAGTCGACATGGGGACTCGGCGAGAACCTCAACAACAAGGCCAAGCAGCTCTGCTACGCCGGGCGTCCCCGGGAGGCCATCGGCGTGCTCGCCGAAGCATATTCCCACATCAGCCAGATCGAGGCCCGCGAGCTCCTGTGCGACTACTATGAGTATATGGCCATGGCCCATTCCGGCATCGGCGACTACCGCTCGGCCTACGAGTATCTCGGCAGGATGGCCGGCCTCGTGCGCGACCTCCAGCGCCGCAACAACCAGCGCAACGCCGAGCTCGAGCTCAGCCACAAGCGCCTCACCGACCAGACACACGCCGCCGAGCGCCAGGAGATCGACTACAGGATCAAGCTCCTCTACCGCAACCTCTGGATTCTCGTCGCCGTCGTGGTGCTCGGGGGCATCAGCGCCTTCTTCTTCTACAAATGGTATCGCCATGAGAAGAACCTCCAGCTCCTCACCGCCCGCCACGACCTCGACCTCAAGGACAAGGAGCTCGACGCCCTCAAGCTCCGCCAGAAGCAGCTCGAGCTCGAGAACGCGCGCAACATGCTCTCGGCATCACATCAGGAGCTCACCGAGTTTGCCGCCTTCCTCAGGAGCCGCAACGAGATGATGGGCCGCATCCGCGAGATGATCCGCGAAGCATACAGGATGGACCCCGACACCATCGTGCCCCACCTCAAGAAGACCAACGCCTTCATCTCTTCCTGCACCACCAACGACAAGACCTCCCAGTCGCTGCTCATGAAGGCCGAGGAGCGCAACAAGGATTTCCTCACGCGACTCACCGAGCGTCACCCGGCCCTCACCAAGGGGGAGCGCAACCTCGCCCTCCTCATCCGCGGGGGCCTCGCCTCGAAGGAGATCTCGATGCTCCTCGGCATCGAGCCACGCACCGTCAACATGAGCCGATACCGCCTGCGCAAGGCCCTCGACATCCCCACCGAGGAAGACCTCCACGACTATCTCCAGAAGCTCTGAGCGACATGGCCGGGAGGGTGCAGGAAAATTGCAAACGTATTAAAAAGACGATATGCCGAAATCCGGCGCTTTCCTTTCCGAAGGCGCCGGATTCTCCGTTTTGTATATATCTCCGAAAGCGTATCTTATTGATATTAAGGTCAGGCGTATTCTCATTTGTAGACACTGAGAATATAGTCCAAAGCCGTTTTGTATACATCGGGTAGCCATTCAGGGCTTGACAGACACTTGCATATACTCTAACTTAGCGGCGGAAAAAATCCATAAACGTTTAACCTATTTAAATCATCATGGCAAACTTAGCACATCTGAAGAGACGGATCCTGCAATGGCTGATCCTCGTCTGCGTCGCCTTCCCGATGCAGGCCCTCGGCCAGAAGATCACCGTCACAGGCACAGTGAGTGAAACAAACGGCGAACCGGTGATCGGCGCCACTGTTATGGAAAAAGGCACCGCCAACGGCACCGCTACCGACATCGACGGAAAATACACCATCTCCGTCGACCCCAAGGCCACTCTCGTGGTCTCTTACGTGGGCTACGACACCCAGGAGATTAAGGTGAACGGCCAGACGACTATCGACATCACAATTAAGGAGAACGACCAGCTTCTCGACGAGGTGGTGGTGGTCGGATACGGCACGATGAAGAAGAGCGACATGACTGGCGCCATCTCCAGCGTCAGCGGCAAGGACCTCGCCAAGCGCGCCACCACAAATCCCGCCGAGGCCCTCCAGGGCAAGATCGCCGGCGTCAACATCCAGAAGAGCGGCGGCAACGCCGGAGCGGGCGTCTCGGTCAAGATACGTGGCGTCAAGACTTTCGGCGACAACGAGCCCCTCTACATCATCGACGGATTCCCCGGCGACATCAACGCCGTCAACCCCCAGGACATCCAGAGCCTCGAGGTGCTTAAGGACGGTGCCGCCGCCGCCATCTACGGTTCGGTGGCCGCCAACGGCGTGGTGCTCATCACCACAAAGTCGGGCGCGCGCGGCGATGTCAAGGTTGACTTCAACGCCTACGTCAGCTGGACAGAAATCGCCAACCGCCTCGAGATGCTCGACGCCGACGAATACAAGAGCGTACACACACAGATGTACAACAACTGGAACTCACACGTGATGAACCATCCCGAGATCTACGATCCCGACGGCACCGGCAGCTTCGAGAACTCGCTGCTCGCGCTCCCCGAATACCTAAGCCACAACACCGGCGTCAATACCGACTGGCAGAAGGCCATGACACGCACCGGATTCTCGCAGAACTATATGGTGTCGGTGCGCGGCGGCTCCGACTTCGGACGCTACTCCGTGAGCTACAACCACGCCGACGACAAGGGTATCTTCCTCGGCAACAAGCACCGTCAGGACATCGCCCGCATAAAGGTCAACGCCAGCAAGTATATCTTCGACTTCGAGGCCAACATGGCGTTCAAATACACCAAGACCGAGCAGCCCCAGTATCAGCTCAAGGAAATGTATGGCATCTCGCCCCTCGTGCCCGTCTACAACGAGAACAACGAGTATGGCTTCGGCCTCACCGACTTCGACGGCCTCCCCAACAACCGCAATGTGATGGCCGACAACTACTACCGCCAGAGCGACTCCCGCTACTACCACACCACGGCAAACGCCGCCATCACAGTCAACTTCACACCCTGGCTCAACTTCAAGACCAGCTACGCCTACCGCGGCGAGCATGAGCGCGACTCCTACCACACCCCCGCCTACGTCGCCGACGTCCGCGCCAAGACGGAGTATCCCTACAATGAGGAGACTTCCGCCTACTGGGAAGAGCAGATCAACGAGAACGTGCTCTCCTTCAACAAGACCTTCGGTCTCCATTCCGTGCAGGCCGTGGCCGGCACCTCGATAATGGCACGTAAATACAACTGGCACACCGTAGGCGTCGACGGCAAGACCACCGTCTACAAAGTGGAAGACGGCCAGCTCGTCATCAACGAGACTCCCGCCGGATTCCTCGACCAGAGCTTCACCACCATCGGCGCCGGCGCCGGCGGCACTTTCTCCGGCTCCGGCTCCAAGTGGAACTACCGCCGCGTGTCATACTTCGGCCGCGTCAACTATAACTTCGACGACCGCTACCTCCTCCAGGCCACAATCCGCCGCGACGGCTCGTCCAAGTTCGGCTCCGAATCCCGCTGGGGCACCTTCCCCTCCGTGGCCCTCGGATGGAGAATCTCCAATGAGGAGTTCTTCCCGAAAGACAACTTCGTGAGCAACCTGAAGCTCCGCGCAAGCTGGGGACGCCTCGGCAACGAGAACGCCCTCGGATACTACGACTTCCTCGCCCTCATCTCCACCTACAACACCAAGTATCAGGGATACGTGCAGGGCAACGGCGACAACGCATGGGCCGGCAGCATCGCACGCGCCCTCGAGAACCGCTCGCTGAAGTGGGAGACCACCGACACCAAAAACATCGGCGTCGACTACGGATTCCTCAACAACCACATCAACGGATCTATCAACTGGTATTACAACAAGACCGAAGACCTCCTCATCACCAAGGTGCTTCCCCCGTCGGCCGGCCTCTCCAACCCCATCCTCAATGTCGGCAAGATGCGCAACACGGGCATCGAGTTTGAGATCAACTACCAGGACTCCCGCGCCGGCTGGGACTACAACATCGGCCTCAACCTCGCCACGACATCCAACAAGGTGCTCGAGCTTTCCGACCCCGACCAGGTGCTCTACGGCGAAGGCCTCAAGTTCGGCACCGAGCACTTCCCCACGCAGACCATGGTGGGCCATCCCATCGGCTCATTCTTCCTCTATAAGACCGACGGCCTCTTCCAGAGCGACGAGGAAGCCCGCGCCTACGTCAACGACCGCGGCGAGCGCCTCCAGCCCCTGGCCGACGCCGGCGACGTGAAATTCGTCGACGTCAACGGCGACGGCGTGATCGACGACCTCGACAAGGTGGAGTGCGGCTCCGGCATCCCCAAGCTGGAGGTCAACCTCAACTTCTCCGTGGCATGGCGCGGCTTCGACCTCTCCGGCGTGCTCGGCAGCGCGTGGGGCCACAAGCTCTACAACGGCAACCGCTACTTCTATGAAAGCATGAACGCCGGCTCCAACTTCCTCAAGTCGTCGCTCGACGCCTGGACGCCCCAGAACACCAATACCGACGTGCCCCGCGCCATCTTCCAGGATCCCAACGGCAACCTCAAGGAGAGCGACCGATTCCTCGAGAACGGCAATTTCGTACGCCTCCGCCAGATCCAGCTCGGCTACACAATCCCCGCCCGCCTCACCAAGAAGATCTATATCGAGAACGTACGCTTCTATTTCGCGGCCGACAACCTCTTCACCATCACAAAATACAAGGGCGTCGACCCCGAGTTCTCGCGTGCCAACGTGCTCAACACAGGTATCGACAAGCTCATCTATCCCTTCACCCGCACCTTCACCATCGGTGCCCAGGTGACTTTCTGACCCTCAACCTCCTAAACACCGAATAATCATGAAAACAAAGATAATCATCCCGGCCCTCCTCCTCATGGCCGCATCATTCTCCTCTTGCGAGGACTATCTCACCGTGGAGAGCCCCGACCAGCTCACTTCCGCCAACTTCTGGCGCGACCAGAGCGACGCCGAGGCCGGTCTCGCCGCCGCATACTCACAGCTGGAATACTATATCGACACCTGGGAGTTCGCCGAGGTGAAATGGCCAGTCGAGGCCTTCCGCGAGGACATCGTCAACGTAGGCTCCGACGTCCCCAACTATCCCAACTGGATGGAGCTCTACAACTTCACCAACACCAACGGCAACTCGCAGGTCACCAGCTACTGGACCAACAACTACCGCGGCCTCTCCTTCTCCAACCAGGTCATCGCCAAGGTAGCCGAGATTCCCGACGGAAAGATCGACCCCGCGATGCGCACCCAGATCGTAAACGAGGGACGCTTCCTCCGCGCATACTACCACATCAAGCTCCTCCTCAACTGGGAGAAGATCATCGTGCGCGACCACTTCATCACCAATCAGGCCGACCTCAGCGCCCCCCTATCCGAGAGGGCCGACGCATGGGACTTCGTTGCTGAGGACCTTCAGGCCGCCACCGCGCTTCCCGCGAAGCATGATGCCGACCACCTCGGCCGCGCCACGAAGGGCGCCGCCTACGCATACCTCGGCCTCGTCTACCTCACACGAGCCTACGAGGAGCCCTCGCGCAAGGAGGAGTTTCTCGGCAAGGCCGTCGACGCCCTCTCCAACGTCACCGGCTATCAGCTCGTGAAGCAGTTCAACTCCATGTTCGACGCCTCCAACAAGAACAGCGCCGAGTCCGTCTTCGAGCTCCAGACCTCGATGAGCAACGCCAACGGCGCCAACTACCGCACCCAGCTCCACCGCTGGATCGGCTGCGGCGAGCTCTGGGGCTGGGATGAGATCCTCCCCTCCTCCGTGCTCTTCAACGAGTATAAGAAGGAAGGCGAGATCGCCACGACCGGCCGCTACGACTCCCGCCTCTACTACACCCTCTTCTTCCCCTGCGACTACTTCAACGACCAGGAGGCCGGCAATGTCTACGGCTACACATATTATGACTGGTTTGGAGAGGGGGCCACGAAGGTGGCCTTCCGCAAGCTGATGCCCGCCGACTACGACGGCCTTGCCGCCAACTACTGCGCCATCAACATCCCGCTGATGCGCTACGCCAACGTGCTGCTCATGAAGGCCGAGGCCCTCAACGAGCTCGGCCGCACCGCCGAGGCCATTCCCCTCATCAACGAGGTGCGCGACGTACACGGCGACATGCCTCCGATGACCGGCACCTCCAAGGAGGCCGTACAGGCCCAGATCGAGCACGAGCGCATGATCGAGTTCCCGCTCGAGAACTGGCGCTGGTATGACCTGCGCCGCTGGGGCAAGACCGCCCAGGCACTCCAGGCCGCGGGCCGCGCCGGCTACGACGCATCGCGCGCCTTCTACCCCGTGCCCCTCACGGAGCTCAACACCAACGACCAGCTGAAATAAGCTGACCAACGATTAATAGACACTAACGACCGATGTTCCGCATTATCCTCATCATGGC
>USHH01000045.1 GCA_900554345.1 uncultured Bacteroidales bacterium
CCGTCTTGCACGAGGAGATAGTGACCCTCGGAGGCGGCGAGCTCAGCGCAAGCCTCGGAGCGCTCTCGGCCGACCATCTGCTCCACGTCTCCGACGAGGGAGTGAAGGCGATGGCCGAGGCAGGAGTCGTAGCCACGCTGCTTCCGCTCACGGCCTTCGCCCTCAAGGAGCCCTATGCCCCGGCGAGGAAATTCATCGAGGCAGGGGCAGCCGTGGCCCTCGCCACCGACCTCAACCCCGGCAGCTGCTTCTCCGGCTCCATACCGCTCACGATAGCCCTTGCCTGCATCTACATGAAGATGACAGTGGAGGAGACCATCACGGCGCTGACGCTCAACGGCGCGGCAGCCCTCGGCATGGCCGACAGGATAGGCAGCATCGAGCCGGGCAAGCGCGGCGACTTCGTGATGCTGGGATGCGACAATTACAATGTGCTCCCCTATTACGTAGGCATGAACTGTGTGAAAACCACCATCTTCGACGGACGCATCGTGGCCGAGAACCCCTGACCAAATACGAAACACAAAACTGAAGCGACAACAACAACTTTTATCAAATGGAAAAACTCGAAATATATGAGATTGGCTCAAGCCAGCTCACCTACGACCTGATCGAGAGGATACTGCGCGACGGCACGAAGCTGGCGCTCTCCCAGTCGGCAATCGACAAGATCAAGCATTGCCGCGAATATCTCGATCTGAAGACCGACAGAGACACGGTGCCCATCTATGGAGTGACCACCGGCTTCGGCTCGCTCTGCAACAAACACATCACCCGCGACGAGCTCTCCACACTCCAGGAGAACCTGGTGAAGAGCCATTCGTGCAGCGTCGGCACTCCGGTAGACCCGACAGTGGTGAAACTCATGCTCCTCCTCAAGGCCCACGCCCTCTCGATGGGCTTCAGCGGCGTGCAGGTGGAAACCGTGGAGAGGATTCTCGACTTCTACAACAACGACATCCTTCCCGTGGTGTTCGACCGCGGCTCGCTTGGCGCCTCCGGCGATCTCGCACCGCTTGCCAACCTCTTCCTCCCCCTGATCGGCGAAGGCTACGTGATGTATAAGGGAAAGAAGATCAAAGGCAAGGAAGCGCTCAACATCTTCGGCTGGCGCCCCATCAAGCTGAAATCGAAAGAGGGCCTCGCCCTTCTCAACGGCACCCAGTTCATGAGCGCCAACGGCATCAAGGCGCTGATCGACGGCTGGCATCTGGTGAACTGCTTCGACCTCTTCGGCGCCATGTCGCTCGAGGCCTTCGACGGCCGCATCGAGCCGTTCTGGCACTGCATCCAGGCCGTGCGTCCCCACCCCGGACAGATCGAGACGGGCAAGGTGTTCCGTGGCATCCTCAAAGGGAGCGAGATCATCAAGAGGGAGAAGGAGCATGTGCAGGATCCCTATTCGTTCAGGTGCATCCCGCAGGTACACGGCGCCGTTAAGGACGCCATGCGCCACGTGACTGAAGTGCTCCATATAGAGATCAACTCCGTGACCGACAACCCGACGGTGTTCCCGGAGGAGGATCTCGTGGTGTCGGGCGGCAACTTCCACGGCGAGCCGATAGCCCTCGTGTTCGACTATATGGGCGTAGCGCTCCATGAGCTCGGCAACATCTCCGAGCGCCGTGTGGCACAGCTGATCATGGGCTACCGCGGACTGCCCGAGTTCCTCGTGGCAAAGCCCGGCCTGAACTCCGGCTTCATGATTCCTCAGTATGCCGCCGCTTCGATGGTGAGCCAGAACAAGATGTATGCATGGCCGGCATCGTGCGACTCGATCGTGAGCTCCAACGGCCAGGAGGACCTCGTGTCGATGGGCGCCAACGCAGCCACCAAGCTCCACAAGATCATCGCAAACCTGAAATATATCGCGGCCATCGAGCTGATGAACGCCGCCCAGGGCATCGATTTCAGACGTCCTCTCAAATCGTCGCCTCTCATCGAGAAGGTGATGGAGGCCTACCGCAAGGAAGTGCCGTTTGTCACCGACGACGTGGTGATGGAAGACTATATAGCAGCCACGATGCAGTTCCTCGACAATTTCGATGTCGAGATCGAAGTGCTCGAAGACTGACGTCTTCAGACACCGACAGATTCACCTCACTCTGCGTTACGGTAGAATTGGGAATGGTTTCCCCATTCCCAATCGCCGTCGCAGACGGAGGCGAAATTGTATTTGGCGATACCTAAATCAATGAGGTTTCGCTCATTTTTTGTATCCACGTATGCCGTGACCGTCGGCGTATCACCGGAAGGGTCTACAGCGATTCTCACCGGACGCTTGTTGAGTGCGGAGGGAGCGCAGGCCACGGCCTCGAGACCTTCCTGCAGCCAGGGCATTTCTGCCAGCGCCTTGTCGAGATCCTCGGGAGAGCCGTCGAAGAAATCAGTCCAGGGACGGTCGTTGCGGTGGACGAGCTTCGCCATCATCCTGCCGACGAGACGCTCCTTTTCGAGAGGATAACCGAACGCCACCAGAAACAACAGCTCCTCACCGGGGCGGATGAGGATGTGGAGTTTCGACGACTCGTAGGTGCCACCCACATAGCAAGTGCCAAGACCGGCTTCCACAGCCTTCATCACAAACTGCTCCGCGAAATAACCGGCGCGCTCGAGAGCATCGGGAAATGATGTCTCGGCTATCACTGTCAGGTAATTCCTCACATTATTGAAAATGCCATAGCTGCGGCTGAAAGCCTTGAACGGTGTGTCATCGCCGAAAGTGAGGCTGAATTTCAGTCCGGCCTCATGGGTAGCGATCATCGTGGCCTCGGCGCGCAGCATATTGGCGACAGCGGTGTCGACCTCGCGCTGCTGATAGGCCCTCACCGAGTGGCGCTTCTGTAATTCCTCTAAAGTCATATCAAATCCTTTCTTCAAGATAAAGCAATAAAACCAATGGACTGGGAAGAAACATGCCGGAGGCATGTCCCTACAAGCCGGGGAAATATTAATGACATTAATTGATACTGCCCACAATTAACAACAAGCCGCTGGGGACGATGGTTGTATGGGTCGAATTATGAGTCATAGGGTCAGGCACATGCTGATATGCGGGCGGCTCTCGTAGATAAAGACGCCGGAGGTGGCCACGAAACCCAGCGACTCATAAAACTCCTTCAGATAGGCCTGCGCCTCGATCTCGATGCTGCCGACACCGAATCTCCGAGCCTGGTTGATGGCGGCTTCAAGCAGACGTCGCGACAGGCCACAGCCACGCCACTCATTCACGGTCAGCACCCGCCCTATCGAGGCGCTCTCGTGGCGAACACCGGGATCTATCAGCCGAAGATAGGCCGCCACTTTCCCATCTATCTCGATATAGAAATGCCAGGAACTGAAATCGGCCTCGTCAAGATCCTGATATACGCAATCCTGCTCCACCACAAACACCTCCGAGCGGCATCGCAGCATTTCATACAGGAGAGCCGGCGTGAGTATCTCGAATCTCGCTGCCTTCACGATTATGTCGCCAAGCTTCTTCTTACGTGTGATGAAATCCGAGGCTTTCGGCCTGACTATCGACTTATACTCGCTCTCGAAATTAGGGGTGAATACACCGGTGCCGAGTGCATCGTCGATCTCCTTCATGGTCCAGAAACGCCCTCCGTCAAGCTCTTTCGACGGAACAGGCTCCTGCGACGACATGGCGAAAAAGACATTCACCAGCTCGCGCTCTACGGCAGATTGGAACTCATAGGAAGCGATCTTCACGGGAGCGAGCGAGGAGAGGCCGATCTCCTCCCGCGTCTCGCGGTGGAGCGCATCCCAGAGCTTCTCGCCATAGTCGATGTGGCCGCCGACTGCTGTATCCCATTTGCCGGGTTGAATCGACTTCCATTGCGGACGCCGCTGGAGCCATAGCCTTCCATTGGAGTCGAAGAGATGGAGATGTACCACCGGGTGAAGCAGCATCGATCCGCCGTGGCACTCCCCTCTTGAGGCTTTTCCTACCACGTGTCCCTCGGCATCGACCAGCGGAAGCATCTCTTTGTCGTTATCGTTCATCTCAAGCATATATAAAAAGATTATGGGAACCCGAGAGCTCCCATAATCCGTCTATGAAGAATGTATTTATTTGTTGACCTGGAATTTGTTCCAACCGTCCTTGAGGTAGGCGATCACCTGTTCGGCGGCGGCTACACCTGCGTTGTAGTTGGCCTCGGCGGTCTGGGCTCCCATCTTCTTGGGAGTGAAGAACACGCGGTCGGCAAACTTCTCCATGAACTCAGCGGCTTTGTCGGGCTTGATGTCGGAGACGTAGCGGAGGTCTGGACGCTCCTCGAGAGCGCGGATCAGGCCGTCCTCATCAATCACTTCCTTGCGGGCTGTGTTGATGAGTACACCCTTCTGCGGCATACGCATCACGAGGTCGTAGCCTATCGAGCCGCGTGTCTGGGGAGTGGCGGGGATGTGGAGCGACACGAAGTTGTTCTGGGAGAACAGCTCGTTGACGTCGTGGCAGGGCTTAACGCCGGCAGCCTCCATCACCTCGTCGGCGACGAAGACGTCGAGAGCCTCCACCTTCATGTCGAAGCCCTTGGCGATACGAGCCACATTGCGGCCTACCTGACCGAAAGCGTAGATGCCGAGCGACTTGCCCTTGAGCTCGCTGCCGGAGGTGCCGTTATACTGGTTGCGGCACATCATCACGATCATGCCGAAAACGAGCTCGGCTACGGCGTTGGAGTTCTGGCCGGGAGTGTTCATCACGCAGATGCCGTGCTCAGTAGCGGCCTTGAGGTCGATATTGTCGTAACCGGCGCCGGCGCGGACGATGACCTTGAGCTCGGGAGCGTTGCGCATCACTTCCTCATCGATGACGTCGCTTCTCACGATAAGGCCGTTGGCGTCTTTCACGGCGTTGAGGAGGTCGGCGCGTGTGCCGCGCTCTACGATTTCGAGGTCGTTGCCGGAGGCGTTGACCACATCGGAAATAGCCTTGACGGCGTTCTGTGCGAAAGGCTTTTCAGTGAAAACGAGAATCTTCATGACTTTGTCTGGCTGATTTGGTTTCACGATTAGTGTTTAGCCTCGAATTCCTTCATGACAGCCACGAGAGCCTCTACGCTCTCCATGGGGAGTGCGTTGTAGAGGGAAGCGCGGAAACCGCCTACGGAACGGTGGCCCTTGATGCCGACCATGCCCTTGGAGGCAGCGAACTCCGAGAACTCCTTCTCGAGGTCGACATACTCGGGATTCATCACAAAGCATACGTTCATGATGGAGCGGTCTTCTGTAGCGACTGTGCCCTTGAAGAGCTTGTTGCGGTCGATCTCCTCGTAGAGACGGGCTGCCTTCTCCATGTCGAGCTTCTCCATGGCCTTGATGCCGCCGATCTGCTTGTAGTAGCGCAGAGTCATGAGTGCGGAGTAGATGGGGAGCACCGGAGGAGTGTTGTACATGGAGCCCTTCTTGATGTGTGTGCGGTAGTCGATCATTGCGGGGAGAGCCCTTGTCACGTGGCCGAGGGCGTCTTCCTTAACGACAACGAAAGTCACGCCGGCAGGGGCGAGGTTCTTCTGAGCGCCACCATATATAAGGGAGTACTTGGAGACGTCGACGGGGCGGGAGAAGATGTCGGAGCTCATGTCGGCCACCATGGGGATGGGGCAATCGGGATCCACGCGGAGCTCTGTGCCGTAGATTGTATTGTTGGATGTGAAGTGGAAATAGTCGCAGTCGGTGGGGATTGTGTAGTCCTTGCCTACCTTGGGGATGTAGTTGAAGTTGAACTCCTCGGAGCTTGCGAGCACGTCAACGTCGCCGAAGAAGCGGGCGGCCTTGATGGCGTTGGTAGCCCATGTGCCGGTGTTGACGTAAGCGGCTTTCTTCTCGAGCATGTTGAAGGGCACCATATAGAACTGGGTGCTGGCGCCGCCGCCGAGGAAGAGCACGTGGTATCCCTCGGGGATTTCAAGGAGCTCTTTGAAGAGGGCTACGGCCTCGTCGACTACAGCCTGGAACTCTTTGGAGCGGTGGGAGATTTCAAGGATTGAGAGTCCTGTGCCGGCGAAGTCGCGGATAGCCTTGGCAGTCTCATCGATGGTGTACTGGCTGAGAATGCTGGGGCCGGCATAGAAATTGTGCTTTTTCATGTCCGTTGTATGATTTATAAATGGTTGATTTATTGTCGTTTTAAAAAATATCGAGATATTTTATGCAAAATTAAGATTTTTAATCTGATTGGCAAAATTTTTCAGATTAAAAATCTTAATATGATGGCTTGGCGGCTGAGGCGGGAGCGCTGTGGCGGCAGCGCTAGCGTTAACAGCCGCGCTGGATGGAGGGAGGATGCGGCAAGAGCGGCTGCACCGGGGTGCAGCCCTACATTGGTCGGGTATCTACTATTCGATGGCGAGCTTGGCTGATTTACCGGAAGCGGTACGGATGATATAGAGGCCCTTCGGCATAGTGGTGGCGACTTCGCCGAAACGCAGCCCGTAGGCGACCTTAGCGCCGGAGAGGGAATATGCCTCGCAGAGCTCGTCATCCCTGATGGTCGTGTCATCATATATATCACTGACGCCGTCGGTGAGGTCCTCCACAATCGGGCCGATCTCCTTCCAGCGCGTTCCTGAATAGTTTTTCGCTGCCCCGGGCCGCACATGCACCGTCGCTCCTGTGAACACCGGTAACGGATCTCCCTGAATATAGTTCCTTTTCCCAACACCTAATGGATATTCCGATATTATTCGCGGCGGTGTCATACCCTCGCAATAGATATCCTTAAGGGCAGCACAACCGGTAAACGCCTCCTTTATTGAAAAGACATCCTCACCTATCACGACTTGCCGGAGGCTATCGCAGTATGAGAAGACATCATCATCCAGTCGCTCGATTTTCAGCCTGACTGCAACTGACTTAAGACCGCTCTGCCTAAATGCCCCGATGCCGATATTCTCAAGACCTTCAGGGAACTCGATGCCTTTCAATGAACTTGTATTTTCAAATGCGTAATCACCGATTTCCGTTAAGGCCTGAGGGAGTGTGATTTCTTCTAAGCAGCGTCCTGTAAACGAATAGTCATTGATTATCTTAAGATTATCGGGAAGTTTTATCCTTTTGAATCGGGCACCATAGAAACCATGCTCACCTATCCATGAGACTGTGGAAGGAATCACTAATGTGGAGTCTTTGCTTGATGTACCACAAAAAGCAAACCCTGCTATACTTTCCAACCCATCGGGCAGATTAAAGCTTTCTGCTTTGAAGTAGAAAAAGCAATAGCCTTCTATTGACTTAATGGTAGAGGGAAAGGAGATGGTGTAAGTTGTCGTTCCGAGTTCTGTTTCATTCATTGTCGTTGCGCTAAATAAACTGTTTTCAAGCCTCTTCACGCCTTCCGGAATCACAATCCCGCTATCCCATTTCTCTTTTGGATAACAGAGTATGCTTGTCATTTCCTTGTTATATAACACACCATCTACTGCACAGAATGCCGGATTGCCATTATCTACTGTAACACTCAACAGGTTCGGAAGCTGACACATATTATTATCTATTTTTATCACTGTCGATGGCAATGATAATGTCTCAAAAGCTTCAAGTTGAAATGCGAATTCCTCGATTTCATTGACAGTATATTCCTGTCCCTTGTGCACGACGGCGGATGGAATTACCATCTCTTTCCTCCATGCCGGGTAGTTGGGACCGTCAGACAGATACGACTGGTTGCATACAGCCGCCTTCATGTGTATTGAATCGAGATGATACCAGATGCTGTCTATGAAAAATACTTCCCGACCATCACCATCGAAGTCAAATCCGGCTTTCCGGTCCTGAGCCATAGCCGGAAGTATCAATGCCGCGAACATCGACAGCATGGCCATCAGTGATATGGATTTCATATTCATGATCAATCTGTTTTATTTAGGTTTAGTATTTAACGGTTGGTTTTGCAGCGTTAGAGAAATCAAGTGATTCTAATATAAATCTTGGCAAATATAACGATTTTGGGAATAGGATGGTTGACTTTTGGTAATATAATGCTCTGCGTTAACATTTATTAACACTAATATCATGCATAGTAACTACTCAGCTATATGGCCTGCGGCCACCAGTGCTTCTCATTGTCGTAGGAGCCGTCGGCATGACGCTCATAGACCAGCGAACCGTCGCAGCATCTACCTTCAAGGGCAGCCATGACGATATAACTGGTAGCCTCCTTCACCTCCTCATGGAGGGCCGGATCACCCACCAGCTCCGATGCCTCGTGTAACCCCCCTCCGCATGGTCGCGGCTGTGGCTTTCGATGTCGCGATAGAGCCTCACCGCCATGTCGAGCGAGCGAGGGTCGCCGGTGGCGCGGAAATGCTCCGCAAGGCCGTAGATTGCGAATGCGATGGCATAGAACTGCTTTTTGGTGTCGAGCAGCTCACCCTGCGGAGTTACCGACCAGAAGACGCCGCCCTGCTCCTCGTCGACGAAATGCGAGAGGAGATAATCGCGGGCACGCAGAGCGCCCTCCTCATACTCCGGCTTGCCTGTAGTGCGGTAAGCGGCAGAGAACGTCCAGAGGATGCGGTATTGCTCGGGAGTGGTGTTGGGAGTGCCCCGGAAGAACCAGCCGCCTGTGTGCTCGTGTCAAGGGCGGAATATCACCGGTATGCGATTGCCGTTATCATCCGTGAGCGAAAACGCGTGTTGCACAGTTGAAATAAAAAGACTAACTTTATTCACAGATTTGAAAACCCATATAAATATACGACACATGAAAGTTTGCATTCCATTGGCGATTGCGGCGGTGCTCTGCGGGATGCCCTGTCCGGCAAGCGCGGAGATCCTGCATGTATCCACCCCCGAGACCTCATTGGTGGTTGACGCCACCAAGGGAGAGAAGGGAAAGCTCCTCTATTACGGAAAGAGCCTCTCTGAAGCCGACCTCTCCACCCTCACCGACGCAGGAGGCGACCCCCTCGACATCCTCCCGGCTTACGGCCTCTATCCCGAGAACGAGGGGGCAGTGGCCCTGACCCACGCCGACGGCAACATGACGCTCGATCTGGCGGTGGACTCCAGCGAGACAAAACGGCTACCCGACGGCACGCTGACCACCGTGACGATGAAAGACAGGGTGTATCCCTTGACCATCAAGGTGAACTACCGCACCTACGACGGCGACAACGTGATAGAGACCTGGACCGAGACCGTCAACGGCGAGAAGGGTGCCGTGAAGCTCCGGAGGTTCGACTCCGGCTATCTGCCGGTGAGATACGGCGACGTGTGGCTGTCGAGCCTTTACGGCGGCTGGGCCAACGAGGGGCGCGTGGAGCAGGCACCGTTACTTCACGGCATGAAGGTGATCAAGAACAAGGACGGCGTGCGCAACTCCCACACCGCGCATTCGGAGATCATGCTCTCGCTCGACGGAAAGCCAAGGGAGAACGAGGGGCGCGTGATAGGCGCCGCGCTTGAATACAGCGGCAACTATGAGTTGCGCCTCGACACCGACCCCGGCATCTACCACCATGTCTTCGCCGGCATCAATCCCGATAACTCCGAGTATGTGCTGGAGAAGGGCGACACGTTCACCACGCCACCTCTGGCACTCACCTTTTCCGACGAGGGTCTCAGCGGCGCCAGCCGCAACTTCCACAGCTGGGCAAGGAAACACAGGATAGCCCACGGCACCCAGACACGTCCCATACTTCTCAACAGCTGGGAAGGGGTCTACTTCGACATCAACGAGGAGGGGATGGAGGCCATGATGAAGGACATCTCCGATATGGGGGGCGAGCTCTTCGTGATGGACGACGGATGGTTTGGCGTGAAGTATCCGCGAAACAACGACTCCTCTTCGCTCGGCGACTGGACAGTGGATACCAACAAGCTCCCCGGCGGCATCGACGCCCTCATCGAGTCGGCGAAGCGCCACAATATCAAGTTCGGCATCTGGATAGAGCCGGAGATGACCAACAGCATTTCGGAGCTATACGAGCAGCATCCGGAATACGTGATCAAGGCGCCGGGCAGAGAGCCGGTCAAGGGACGCGGCGGCACGCAGCTCGTGCTCGACATGAGCAATCCTAAGGTGCAGGACCTCGTCTTCAATGTGGTTGACACACTGCTTACGAAGCATCCTGAGATCGCATATATCAAATGGGATGCCAACGCCCCGATCATGGAACATGGCTCGCAATATCTGAAGAACGACCGCCAGAGCCACCTCTACCACGCCTATCATGAAGGCTTCGCAAAGACACTCGACCGCATCCGCGCCAAATATCCCGACGTGATAATCCAGGCGTGCGCCAGCGGCGGCGGCCGCGCCAATTACGGCGTGCTGCCCTGGTTTGACGAGTTCTGGGTGAGCGACAACACGGATGCCCTACAGCGCGTCTACATGCAGTGGGGCACGAGCTACTTCTTCCCGGCGGTGGCTATGGGCTCGCACATCAGCGCGGCTCCCAACCATCAGACCTTCCGCACGATACCGCTGAAATACCGCACCGACGTGGCCATGTCGGGACGTCTCGGCATGGAGATACAGCCTAAGAACATGACGGAGGAGGAGAAGGAATTCGCGCATCAGGCCATCGAGAACTACAAGAAGATCCGCCCGGTGGTGCAGCAGGGCGACATCTACCGACTGCTCTCCCCCTACGACCATAAGGGAGCTGCCTCGATGATGTATGTATCGCCAGACAAGAACGACGCCGTCTTCTACTGGTGGAAGACCGAGACCTTCGTAGGCCAGCAGCTGCCGAGGGTGAAGATGGCCGGTCTTGATCCCGACAGGAAGTATGTCGTGACGGAGCTCAACCGCATCGACAAGACTCCCCTCCCCTACGAGGGTAAGGAATTCACAGGGCGCTTCCTGATGAACAACGGGCTCGAGATTCCATCGGAGCACAACCTCGACTGGGGCAAGAAGGTCGACTATTCCTCACGCGTGCTTCGCCTCGAGGCAAAATAAAAACAGAATCAGTCATCACCATAGACAACAGGGAGCGTCTGCCATGGCGCTCCCTGTTGCTGTAATACCGTGAGATATGAATCGATTACATGGGGCTGTATGAATGCAGTAATAGAAGGGACAGAATGCGCAATCGTATCACCGATGAAGGCCAGACAAAGGCTATGACAGCAACCAGGAACATAAGTCAGAACAGGGAATATGACGCCATAGCGAGCGACACATGGACAGGAGTCATGGAGACAGGATTGGATATTAGCGGATGATTTTGTAACTTTGCAAGACAGTAACACCGGATATCATGGACACCCCTACCCCATTCACCCATCTCCACGTACACTCACAATACAGTCTGCTCGACGGAAAGGCGTCGGTCAAAGGGCTTGTGGACAGAGCTATCGAGCTCGGCATGCGTGGCCTCGCCCTCACCGACCACGGCAATATGTTCGGCATCAAGGAATTCTACAACTACGTCGCCAAGAAGAATGCCGACCGGCCCGAGGGAGAGAAGTTCAAGCCCATACTCGGCTGCGAGATGTATGTGGCGAAAGACCGGCTCACCGACAAGAAGGACAAGCGAGACAACGGCTACCACCTGATAGTGCTGGCCAAGAACCAGACCGGCTACCACAACCTGATAAAGCTCGTGAGCAAGGCATGGAGCGAGGGATTCTACTATAAGCCGCGCACCGACCGCCACGAGCTGGAGACGCACCACGAGGGGCTGATAGTCTGTTCGGCGTGCCTCGGCGGCGAGGTGCCGCAGATGATACTCCAGGGCACTCCCGAGGAGGCCGAGGAAAGGGCGCTATGGTATAAGAAGGTGTTTGGCGACGACTATTATCTGGAGCTCCAGCGCCACCAGACCTTCAAGGAGAACGCCAACAAGGAGGTCTATGAGGAACAGACAAAGGTCAACGAGGTGCTCCTCGACATCGCGAAGCGACACAATATAAAGACCGTGGCCACCAACGACGTGCATTTCGTGAAAGAGGATGACGGAGAGGCCCACGACCGACTTATCTGCATCTCAATGAACAAGAGCTTCTACGAGCCGCGCGTACACTACACCAAGCAGGAATGGCTCAAGAGCGGGGAGCAGATGGAGAAGATATTCTCCGATGTGCCGGAGGCGCTCGCCAACAGCATGGAGATACTCGACAAGGTGGAGTTCTACACCATCGACCACGCCCCCATCATGCCCAACTTCCGGATACCCGACGAGTTCGGCAGCGAGGAGGAATACCGCAAACGCATCACCCATCAGGAGCTCTTCGACGAGTTCACCCGCGACGAGAACGGCAATGTGGTGCTGAGCCAGGAGGAGGCGCAGAAGAAGATCGACAGGCTCGGCGGCTACGACAAGCTCTACCGCATAAAGTTCGAGGCCGACTACCTCGAGCAGCTCACATGGGCCGGCGCCAGGGAGCGCTACGGCGACCCGCTGCCGGAGGATATCAAGGAGCGTCTGAAATTCGAGCTGTATATAATGAAGACCATGGGCTTCCCGGGATACTTCCTCATCGTGCAGGACTTCATCAACGTGGCACGCAAGCAACTGGGCGTCAGCGTAGGGCCTGGACGTGGCTCCCCC
>USHH01000046.1 GCA_900554345.1 uncultured Bacteroidales bacterium
TCGTAACTTTACATCATGAATAAGAACGAGTTGATAGAGTTTTTGCAGCGTCAGGCCGGCTTCCTTCAGGGGAAGCTCGACGAGGCGCTTGCTTACCCACCCTCGGATTGCGTAGGTCAGTTTCTCCTTGCGCTTCTCGTAGCCCCAGCCGTTACTGCGCGACGTCAGCTCTCTGAGCTTCTTTCGCAGTTTGGCTTTGGTTTTCGGATGAACGCACAAGCGAGCGTTGCCTCTTCACATGTTGAACGAGTAACCGAGGAACTTCTGTCCGTTGACGCTGCCTACATGCGTCTTCTCGCGGTTAACTTTGAGGAAGAGTTTCCCCTCTATGAACTTCGTGATGCTTTCGCATACTCTTTCGGTAGCTCTCGGGCTCTTGCAGAAAATGACGCAGTCATCGGCATAACGAACGAACGCTAGCCCGCGCCTTTCAAGTTCGCGGTCGAGTTCCGACAGCATTATGTTACTCAGTATGGGACTGAGAGGACCGCCTTGCGGAACTCCCCCTGTTGTGTCCTCATACTTATGTCCGACCATTACGCCTGCGTTGAGACACTTGTATATCAGCGATATGACCTTGCCGTCCTTTATTGTCTCGCCGAGCAGCTGGATAAGTTTACATCAGGGTTTCCATGGATAAAGAATATTTAAGAACTCTTCTTAAAAACTATGGATTCTGATGCGGTTGCCCTGGAATGCAATCGGGCGCCCCCCGCAGGATGGAGGGCGCCCGGAAGCGCTGTAATGCCGTGTCATTTGTAGCGTGCCCAGCGTATGAGGTCCTTGATCGTGGGCTTCTTGCCATACATGAAGATGCCGACCCTGTAGATTTTGGCGGCGATCCATGCCATTACCACGAAGGAGGCGAACAACACCACAATGGATACCCAGATCTGCCAGGAGGGAATGTCGAAAGGCACCCTTGCGAGCATCACCATAGGCGATGTGAAGGGGATGAACGACGTCCAGAGGGCAATGGGGGTATTGGGATCCTGGCCGACGGATAACGCCACCATGAGAGCCAGGATGATGGGGAGCGTGGCGAAGGTCTGGAGCTGCGAGGCGTCCTGCGCGTTGTCGACGGCACTGCCGATGGCCGCGAAGATCGACGCGTAGAAGAGGAATCCTCCCACCAGGAAGAAGAGGATGTAGATGAACAGCTTCGCTATATATCCCACCGATGAGAAGAGACTCAGGGCCTTCACCATATCAGGGTCGAAGGTGCTTGTGGAGGCGTTGAAGGTGCCGGCGTTCATCAGCGCCATCTGGTCGGCGAGCCCCTCGGGGATGAGGAGGGGCAGCACGAAGGCGCTGACACAGCAGACGAGAATACCCCATATCACCACCTGCACCACGGCCACGAGCCCGATGCCGAGAATCTTGCCCAGCATAAGCTGCAGGGGTTTCACCGACGACACCATAAGCTCGAGCACCCTGTTGCTCTTCTCCTCGATGATGGAGCTCATCACAAGCTGGCCATACATGAGCAGGAACATATAGAGGGAGAGGGTCATGACAAGGCCTATGCCGAAGGAAGTGATGGATGATACGCTCTTCTCCCCGCCCTCCTCGTCGATGCGCAGCGTTGTGAGACGGGAATCTACCGCTACATCGTCGAGTATAACGCTGAGATTGTCTATATCATAACGTTTCAGGCGCTCTGTCTCGACAGCGTCCTTCACGGCGTTGTTGACTGTCGACTCCAGATCTATGGAGCCGGTCTCATGCACGTAGAGGGTCACCTTGTCGGGATTGTCGACCACATCAGGATTCACGTTGAGCACCATGTCATACTCTCCGCCGGCTATCAGGCTGTCGGCCGGAAGCGGAGAGCGCACCACGGTGAGCCAGTCGAGCCCCCCGGCCTGCTTCTCGAGCTCGGGATAGACGATGCCGGAGGCGTCGACCACGGCCATCGTCTTCTTGCCGGGGGTGGAAAACTCCATTACCAGGGCCGGCATCGCCATCATGATGATCATGAGCACCGGCATAAGCAGGGTGGTGATGATAAAGCTCTTCTTCACCACACGCTCGCGAAACTCGCGGGCTATAATGACGTTGATATTCGATTTCACGATTCTGAGTTATTGGAGGGTTGTGTCGGTATTTCAGGATGGATGTCGGGTGGAATCGCGCCCGAGGCTGTGGGAGCGGAGGCGTTGGCTTTCTCCACCGTCTTGATGAAGATCTCGTTCATCGACGGGAGGGCCCTGTCGAGCGTCACGATCTCCACGGCCTCATTGGCAGTCGAGATGAACTCCCTCATGTCTACTCCGGGGTTGAGAGTGAATTCCGAGTTGAAGATCGGCCCCTCGGAGGTGTGCTCCGGCGGGGCGAGCCGGTAGGAGGCCACCCGCTGTCCGAGGCGCTCCATCAGAGTCTCCGGCGAGCCGTGAAACGAGAGGCGGTAATGGTTGCGTCCCATCTCGCGCCTGATCTCGGCCACATTGCCCGAAAGGATGTTGCGGCTGCGGTTGATGAGGGTGAAATTGTCGCATATGGCCTCCACGCTGCTCATGTTGTGGGTGGAGAAGATGACGGTGGCCCCCTCGTCGCGCAGTCGCAGGATCTCGTTCTTGAGGAGCTCGGCGTTGATGGGGTCGAAGCCGGAGAACGGCTCGTCGAAGATCAGAAGGCGCGGACGGTGGAGCACCGTGACGATAAACTGCACCTTCTGGGCCATGCCTTTGGAGAGCTCCTCCACCTTGCGCCCCCACCAGTCGGATATGCCGAAACGGTCAAACCATTTCCTGAGCTCCACGGTAGCCTCCCGGGTCGAGAGGCCCTTGAGCCTGGCGAAGAAGAGGGCCTGGTCGCCCACCTTCATTTTCTTGTAGAGGCCACGCTCCTCCGGCAGGTAGCCTATGCTGAAGACGTCGTCGGCCACCAGACGGTGGTCGCCAAACCATACCTCGCCGCTGTCGGGAGCGGTGATGTGGTTGATGATTCTGATGAGGGTCGTCTTTCCGGCGCCGTTAGGGCCGAGCAGGCCGTAGACCGAGCCTTCCGGGATGCTGACGCTCACGTCGTCGAGGGCCTGATGATTGGTATACCTCTTGCTGATATGCTCAGCGCGTATTATGTCCATATAAAGTATTTTTGAATATTTAGACGCCGCTATGGCGGCGGAATGTCAAAAAAGCCCCGGTTTTTCAAGCCGGGGCTTTTTCATATAGCTAAAGCCTTGAGATATCAGTCATGCTGAGAGGCCTCGATGGCCTCTGCCTCCTGGATCACCACCGCTTCGGGATCGTCGGTGACATTCATGGCGGCATATTCGTCTTTGTTGACCACGAGCAGCTTGTCGTATTCGCGCAGGCCGGTGCCGGCGGGGATGAGGTGGCCGCAGATCACGTTCTCCTTCATTCCCTCGAGGGTATCGGTCTTGCCGTTGATGGCGGCCTCGTTGAGCACCTTGGTGGTCTCCTGGAAGGATGCGGCCGACATGAAGCTCGATGTCTGGAGGGCGGCGCGGGTGATGCCCTGGAGGATCTGCTCCGAGGTTGCGGGCACCGCGTCGCGCACTGTCATGATGCGGAGGTCCTTGCGCTTGAGGGCGGAGTTCTCGTCGCGGAGCTTGCGCACGGTGATGATCTGCCCCTTGAGGTAGGTCGTGGAGTCACCGGCGTCCTCGATATATTTCTTGCCCCAGATGTAGTCGTTCTCCTCAAGGAACTCGCGTTTGTCTACAACCTGCTGCTCGAGGAAGCGGGTGTCGCCCGGATCGATGATGTTGACCTTACGCATCATCTGACGCACGATCACCTCGAAGTGCTTGTCGTTGATCTTCACGCCCTGGGTGCGGTAGACGCTCTGCACCTCGTTGACGATATAGTCCTGCACGGCCGTGGGGCCCTTGATGTTGAGGATGTCGGCCGGAGTGATGGCTCCGTCGGAGAGCGGCGTGCCGGCACGCACATAGTCGTTTTCCTGCACGAGGATCTGCTTCGACAGGGGCACGAGGTATTTCTTCACCTCGCCGAGCTTCGACGTCACGGTGATCTCGCGGTTGCCACGCTTGATGCTTCCGAGCTTCACCTCGCCGTCGACCTCGCTGACCACAGCGGGATTCGACGGGTTGCGGGCCTCGAAGAGCTCGGTGACACGCGGCAGACCGCCGGTGATGTCACCGGCGTTACCGGTGGCACGCGGTATCTTCACGATCACCTTGCCGGCCTGCACGCTGTCGCCCTCGTTGATGAGCACATGGGCGCCCACTGGCAGCGAATAGCTGCGGAGCACGTTGCCGCTGCCGTCGACAATCTGCGCGGCGGGCACGATGCCCCTCGCCTTGTCTTTGGCCTCTATCACGATCTTCTCGCTCATGTTGGTGCCCTCGTCGACATCCATGCGGTAGGTGACGCCCTCCTCGAAGTTCTCGAAGCGGACATTTCCGTTCTCCTCGCAGACGATCACGGCGTTGAAGGGGTCCCACTCGCAGATCATATCGCCGGGATGCACCTCGGCGCCGTCCTTGAAGAAGAGCGTGGAGCCATAGGGGATGTTGGCGGTGGTGAGCACCATGCCGGTCTGGGGATTGACAATCCTCATCTCACCCATACGGCCTACCACGATATCGTGGTCTTCCGAATCCTTGATGGTGCGGAGCTCCTCCATCTCGAGGCGTCCGTCGTAGCGCGACGTGATGTCCTTGACGGCTGCCGTGTTACCTGCCACACCGCCGACGTGGAACGTACGGAGGGTAAGCTGCGTACCGGGCTCGCCGATACTCTGCGCGGCGATGACACCCACGGCCTCGCCTTTCTGCACCATGCGGTGGGTCGCCAGGTTGCGTCCGTAGCATTTTGCGCAGACGCCTTTCTTCGATTCGCAGGTGAGCACCGAGCGGATCTCCACTGCCTCGATCGGCGATTTCTCTATGCGGTCGGCGATGGCCTCTGTGATCTCCTCGCCGGAAGCCACGATGAGCTCGTTGGTCTCCGGATCGAAGATATCATGCACGGAGACACGGCCGAGTATGCGCTCGCTGAGCGATGCCACGACCTCCTCCTTGTCTTTCACCTCGCGGCATTCCAGACCTCGGAGCGTGCCGCAGTCCTCCTCGGTGATGATCACGTCGTGGGCCACATCGACCAGACGGCGGGTAAGGTAACCTGCATCGGCGGTCTTCAGGGCGGTGTCGGCGAGACCCTTGCGGGCACCGTGGGTGGAGATGAAGTATTCAAGCACTGAGAGGCCCTCCTTGAAGTTGGCGAGGATAGGGTTCTCGATGATCTGTCCACCCTCTGCGCCGCTCTTCTGGGGCTTGGCCATAAGGCCGCGCATGCCGGAGAGCTGACGGATCTGGTCCTTCGAGCCACGGGCTCCGGAGTCGAGCATCATGTAGACGGAGTTGAAGCCCTGCTGGTCTTCCTCCATCACCTTCATCAGGGTATTGGCCACACGGTCGTTGACGTGTGTCCAGATGTCGATCACCTGGTTGTAACGCTCGGTGGCGCCGATGGCGCCTACCAGATAGTTGGCCATCACCTCCTCCACCTGACGGTAGCCTTCGGCCACGTATTCGGCCTTGGCCTCGGGGATGATCACGTCGCCGAGATTGAACGAGAGGCCGCCGCGGAAGGCCATGAGGTATCCGAGGTTCTTGATATCGTCGAGGAACTGGGCGGAACGGGTCACACCGCATGCTTTGATCACCTTGCCGATGATGGTGCGGAGCGACTTCTTCGAGATGATCTCGTTGACGTATCCGATTTCCTTGGGCACGTATTCGTTGAAGAGCACGCGGCCCACAGAGGTGTTCTCCTTGAGCACCTTCACGTGGTTGCCGTCGGCGTCGATGTCGTCGACAAGCACCGAGACAGGCGCGTGAAGGGTGACACGGCCCTCGTTGTAGGCGATCTGGGCCTCCTCGGGGCCGTAGAACCTGGAGTCCTCGCCCTTGTCGCCCTTGCGGAGCTTCGTTATATAGTAAAGGCCGAGCACCATGTCCTGCGAAGGCACGGTGATAGGCGCGCCGTTGGCGGGATTAAGGATATTGTGGGCGCCGAGCATGAGCATCTGCGCCTCGAGGATGGCCTCGTTGCCGAGCGGAAGATGCACGGCCATCTGGTCGCCGTCGAAGTCGGCGTTGAATGCCGTACATGCGAGCGGGTGGAGCTGGATTGCCTTTCCCTCGATCATCTTGGGCTGGAATGCCTGGATGCCGAGTCGGTGAAGTGTCGGGGCTCGGTTGAGCAGCACAGGATGGCCTTTCATCACATGCTCGAGGATGTCCCATACCACAGGCTCCTTGCGGTCGACGATCTTCTTGGCGCTCTTCACTGTCTTCACGATGCCGCGCTCGATTAGCTTGCGTATGATGAACGGCTTGTAGAGCTCCGCGGCCATGAGCTTGGGGATGCCGCATTCGTGCATCTTGAGCTCCGGGCCGACGACGATCACGGAACGCGCGGAGTAGTCGACACGCTTGCCGAGCAGGTTCTGACGGAAGCGTCCCTGCTTACCCTTGAGGGAGTCGCTGAGCGATTTGAGCGGGCGGTTGACGTCAGACTTCACGGCGCTCGACTTTCTGGAGTTGTCGAGCAGCGAGTCTACGGCCTCCTGAAGCAGGCGCTTCTCGTTGCGGAGAATCACCTCGGGAGCCTGGATCTCCATGAGGCGCTTCAGACGGTTGTTGCGTATTATGACACGACGGTAGAGGTCGTTGAGGTCGGAGGTGGCGAAGCGTCCGCCGTCGAGAGGCACAAGCGGGCGGAGCTCCGGCGGTATTACCGGCACTGCCTTCAGAATCATCCATTCAGGCTTGTTGCGGTCGGCCGATGCAAGGAAGGAGTTGACCACCTGGAGGCGCTTGAGCGACTCCGTCTTGCGCTGCTGGCTGCCTTCGTTGTTGGCCCTGGAGCGCAGGTCGGCGGCGAGGGCGACGAGGTTGATGTCCTTGAGCAGCTCGTAGATGGCCTCGGCGCCCATCTTGCATACGAACTTATTGGGGTCGTCGTCGGGCAGGCTCTCATTGTCGGGATACTCGCGCTCGAGACGTTCGGTGATGTCGAGATATTCCTCTTCGGAAAGGAGGTCGAGCTTCTGTGTGCCGCTTTCACCCCACTCGGCGGTGACGCCGGGATTCACCACGATATAGCGCTCGTAATAGATCACGGAGTCGAGCTTCTTGGAAGGAAGACCGAGCAGATATCCGATCTTGTTGGGAAGAGAGCGGAAATACCAGATATGTGCTACAGGCACCACAAGCTCTATATGGCCCATTCTCTCGCGGCGCACCTTCTTCTCGGTGACTTCGACACCACAATGGTTGCAGACAATGCCCTTGTAGCGGATACGCTTGTATTTTCCGCAGTGGCATTCATAGTCTTTCACCGGCCCGAAAATCTTCTCGCAGAAGAGGCCGTCGCGCTCCGGCTTGTAGGTGCGGTAGTTGATGGTCTCAGGCTTGAGCACCTCACCGCTCGAATTGGCCTTGATCTCCTCGGGAGACGCCAGGCCGATCGTGATTCTGGTGAAGTTGCTCTTTGTCTTGTTGTCTTTCTTAAAAGCCATATTATATGTTTGCCTTTCTTGTAATTCTGTTTTGATTAGTCGAGAGTGATGCTCAGGCCGAGGCCGCGGAGCTCATGGAGAAGCACGTTGAGCGATTCAGGAATGCCCGGGGTGGGCATCGGGTCGCCCTTCACGATGGCCTCGTAGGCTTTGCTTCGGCCCACCACGTCGTCGCTCTTGATGGTCAGGATCTCCTGGAGCACGTGGGCTGCGCCGAAGGCCTCGAGGGCCCAGACCTCCATCTCTCCGAAACGCTGGCCGCCAAACTGGGCCTTACCGCCGAGAGGCTGCTGGGTGATCAGGGAGTACGGGCCGATGGAGCGCGCGTGCATCTTGTCTTCCACCATGTGGCCCAGCTTCAGCATGTAGATGACGCCCACTGTGGCCGGCTGGTCGAAACGGTCGCCCGTGCCTCCGTCGTAGAGGTAGGTCTTGCCGTAGCGCGGCAGGCCGGCCTTGTCGGTCCAGGCGTTGAGGTCGTCGAGCGAGGCGCCGTCGAAGATCGGGGTCGAGAATTTCTCGCCGAGCTCGCGGCCAGCCCATCCGAGCACGGTCTCGAAAATCTGGCCGAGGTTCATTCGCGAAGGCACACCCAGAGGGTTGAGCACGATGTCGACAGGCGTGCCGTCTTCGAGGAACGGCATATCTTCCTGACGGACCACTCTGGAGACGATACCCTTGTTGCCGTGGCGTCCGGCCATCTTGTCGCCGACGCCGATCTTACGCTTCTTGGCGATGTAGACCTTGGCCATCTGCATGATGCCCGACGGAAGCTCGTCGCCGATTGTGATGTCGAACTTCTTGCGCCGCAGCTCGCTGTCGATTTCCTTCGACTTGCGCAGATAGTTGGTGATGAGGTGCATCACCATGTTGTTGATGCGCTCGTCATCGGTCCATCCGGTGAGGTTGACGGTCTCGTAGTCGAGACTGCCGTAGAGTGTGGGCGAGAATATCGAGCCCTTGGGCATCACGTCGGCGCCTATGAAGTCTTTCACCCCCTCCGATGTCTTGCCGTCGAGCAGCTGCGAGAGCTTGCTGATGAGTATGCTCTTGAGCTCGGCCTGCTTCTCCTCATACTCCTCGTCGGGGCGCGGGAGCTGGGCGTTGGCGCTCTTGTTGCTCCTTTTCTTGGTAGCCTTCGAGAAGAGGTTGGTGCCTATCACGACGCCTTTGAGCGAAGGCGATGCCTTGAGGGAGGCGTCTTTCACGTCACCGGCCTTGTCGCCGAAGATGGCGCGCAGCAGCTTCTCCTCGGGGGTAGGGTCGCTCTCGCCCTTAGGCGTGATCTTGCCGATCATGATGTCGCCGGGCACTACATGGGCGCCCACGCGGATGATGCCCCTCTCGTCGAGGTCCTTGGTGGCGTCCTCGCTGACGTTGGGTATGTCGCTTGTGAGCTCCTCCATGCCGCGTTTGGTCTCCCTCACTTCGAGGGTGTATTCGTCGACGTGAACGGAGGTGAGGATATCCTCGCGCACCATACGCTCGTTGAGTACGATGGCGTCCTCGTAGTTATATCCTTTCCAGGGCATGAACGCTACCTTGAGGTTGCGTCCGAGGGCAAGCTCGCCCTTTTCGGTGGAATATCCTTCGGTGAGGATATCGCCCTTCTCCACGCGCTGTCCCTTCTCGCAGATGGGTCGCAGGTCGATGGTGGTGCCCTGGTTCGTACGGCGGAACTTGGGTATGCGGTATTCCTTGAGCGAGGGCTCGAAAGCCACGAAGTCCTCGTCGGGAGTGCGGTCGTAGTTGATGCGGATCACGGTGGCGTCGACATACTCTATCACGCCGGCGCCCTCGGCCATGATCTGGGTGCGGGAGTCGCGGATAAGCTGTCCCTCGATGCCTGTGCCCACGATTGGCGCCTCGCTGCGGAGCAGAGGCACGGCCTGACGCATCATGTTGGAGCCCATGAGGGCGCGGTTGGCGTCGTCATGCTCCAGGAAGGGAATCAGCGATGCTGCGATGGAGGCGATCTGGATGGGAGATACGTCCATGAGCTCCACCTCGCCGGGGGGCACGATCGGGAAGTCGGCGTCGAGGCGGGCCTTCACCTTGTCGAGGATGAATGTGCCGTCATCGTTGAGGGGCGCGTTGCCCTGGGCGATGGTCTTGCCTTCCTCCACCTCGGCGGTCATGTAGACCACCTCGTTGTTGTTGAGGTTAACCTTGCCGTTCTCCACCACCCGGTATGGGGTCTCGATGAAGCCGAGGCCATTGATCTTAGCATAGACGCAAAGAGAGGAGATAAGGCCGATGTTGGGGCCTTCAGGAGTCTCGATCGGGCAGAGGCGTCCGTAATGGGTATAGTGTACGTCGCGCACCTCGAAGCCGGCGCGCTCGCGGCTCAGACCGCCGGGACCGAGGGCCGACATACGGCGCTTGTGGGTGATCTCGGCCAGAGGATTGGTCTGGTCCATGAACTGCGAAAGCGCGTTGGTACCGAAGAACGTGTTGATCACCGAAGAGATGGTCTTCGCGTTGATGAGGTCGATGGGCTTGAACACCTCGTTGTCTCTCACGTTCATCCTCTCGCGGATGGTGCGCGACATACGTGCCAGGCCGACACCGAACTGATTGTAGAGCTGCTCGCCGACCGTGCGCACACGGCGGTTGCTGAGGTGGTCGATGTCGTCGACGTCGCTCTTGGCATTGATCAGCTCGATGAGATATTTTATGATCTCGACGATGTCTTCGCGCGTGAGCACCTTGACATCCATGGGAGTGTCGAGATTGAGTTTCTTGTTGATGCGGTAACGGCCCACATCGCCGAGGTCGTATCTCTTCTCGGAGAAGAAGAGGTTGGTGATCACCTCGCGTGCGGATGCGTCATCTGGCGGCTCTGCGTTGCGGAGCTGCCTGTAGATATGCTGGATTGCTTCCGATTCGGAATTACAGGGGTCTTTCTGGAGGGTATTGAATATAATGCTGTAGTCTACGGCGCTTACATTGGGCTTCTCAAGCAGAAGTGTCTTGGCGCCGCTCTGGATGATGGGATCTATGAGGTCTTCCGTAAGTTCTGTCTCACGCTCCACGAGCACCTCGGTGCGCTCTACTGAGGTAACCTCGCCGGTGTCGGTATCGGAGTAGTCTTCGGTCCACGACTTGACGACCCTTGCCGCAAGCTTTCTGCCCACGGCCTCACGGAGGTTGGTCTTGTTGACCTTGATCTCCTCGGCAAGATCGAAGATGCGTATGATCTCCTTGTCGCTCTCAAGACCGATTGCACGCAGAAGGGTAGTGACCGGAAGCTTCTTCTTACGGTCGATATAGGCATACATCACGTTGTTGATGTCAGTGGCAAACTCAATCCAGCTGCCACGGAAGGGAATGATACGCGCGGAATAGAGCTTGGTGCCATTGGCATGAGTGCTCTGGCCGAAAAACACACCCGGCGACCTGTGGAGCTGAGAAACGACGACGCGCTCGGCACCGTTGATCACGAAGGTGCCCTGCTCGGTCATATAAGGAATCGGGCCGAGATATACATCCTGGATCGTGGTGTCAAAATCCTCATGGTCGGGATCGGTGCAATAGAGTTTCAGCTTCGCCTTGAGAGGGACACTATAGGTGAGACCTCTCTCGAGACATTCGGCAATGGTATATCTCGGTGGGTCGATATAGTAGTCGAGAAACTCCAATACGAAATTGTTGCGAGTGTCGGCAATGGGGAAATTTTCCGCAAACACTTTGTAGAGGCCCTGGTTTTTCCTGAGTTCGGGTGGAGTGTCCAGCTGCAGGAAGTCTTTGAACGACTTCAGCTGGACCTCGAGGAAGTCAGGAAAAGGAAGCTGATTCTTTATAGACGCGAAATTGACGCGTGGCTTTTCGGTTGAATTTACTGACATTGGGGTTCGTATTATAAAAAGGGGGGAGAGAAGCGGAATTGAAGAGAGCGAAATGTATGCCGGATATAATAAAAGATATTGAAAAAACGGCAAAAAAGGTTAAGAACACCGCTTCTCGCGTGTTCTTAACCTATGCTTTGAGAGTGTTGATACTTACTTGAGTTCAACTTCGGCGCCTGCTTCTTCGAGCTGCTTCTTCATGCCCTCGGCCTCGGCCTTGGGAAGACCTTCCTTGACAACGCCGGGAGCGCCGTCTACCAGAGCCTTAGCCTCCTTGAGGCCGAGGCCTGTGAGCTCCTTCACGAGCTTCACGACAGCGAGCTTGCTGGCACCGGCTGCCTTGAGCACTACGTCGAAGTTTGTCTTCTCCTCGGCGGCCTCACCTGCGCCACCCGCGGCGGGGGGGGGCAAGAATGTGG
>USHH01000047.1 GCA_900554345.1 uncultured Bacteroidales bacterium
ATTGTGTCGGCAAAGAGCTTTGCCACGGGGAGCACCACAGCCTTGGGATTATCCTTGCCGTAGGGTATGGAGTCGGTGAAGATCACCTCGGTGAGGCCGGAATTAATCACACGGTCGGTGGCGGGGCCGCTCATCACGGCGTGGCTGCAGAGGGCACGCACCGACTTGGCGCCAAACGAGAGGAGAAGGTCGGCGGCCTTGGTGAGTGTGCCGGCAGTGTCGGCGATGTCGTCGACGAGCACGACGTTCTTGCCCTCGACGTCGCCGATAACGGTCATCTTCTCGACCACATTGGCCTTGGCGCGCTGCTTATGGCAGAGCACGAGGGGCACATCGAAATATTTGGCGTAGGAATTGGCCCTCTTGGCGCCACCGACATCAGGGGAAGCTATCACCATATCCTTGAGATGAAGGGTCTCGAGATACGGGATGAAGATTGAGGAAGCGTAGAGATGGTCGACAGGCACGTTGAAGAATCCCTGGATCTGGTCGGCATGGAGATCCATAGTGATGAGTCGGTCGATGCCGGCTACACTGAGCAGGTCGGCCACGAGCTTGGCGGCGATGGAGACACGGGGCTTGTCCTTGCGGTCCTGACGAGCCCATCCGAAATAAGGCATCACAGCCACGATGGTGGCGGCCGAAGCCCTCTTGGCGGCGTCGATCATAAGCAGGAGCTCCATGAGGTTGTCGGAGGTGGGGAATGTAGACTGCACGAGGTAAACCTCGGCGCCACGTATCGACTCTTCGAAACATACCTCGAACTCGCCGTCGGAGAAACGCTCGATTTTCATTTTACCCAACTCGATGCCAAGGTCCTTGCAGATTGACTCACCGAGATACAGGCTCTTGGTGCCCGCAAATACCTTTATAGGCGGAAGATAATTGCTCATATATGGTTTATGTAAAATTAAGATATCGCTAAATTAATATTATTTTTTCGATTTTCCATCGTCGGGAGCCGCTTTTCTTTTCTTCGGCAGAGGAATCACCACGGCATCGGCAGCCTCGAGATGGAGGCGAAGGGGCTCTTCATCGGAGACACAGAAACGGAAAAGGCGGTCGGAGACGAGACATTCAGAGGTGGTCTCGCCGCATTCGAGGGCAGCCATCGAGATGGCCAGCTCCGGGATGTTGATCGCCACATCGACGGGTGCATGGTCGAAATTGGCCACAATCAGCACACATTGGTCGGCGGTGTATCTGAGGAAAGCGAACTGACGGTGGGGATTGAAGCCATGGTTGCGCAGGTTGACGTACATGAGGTCGAAGAAATCGCCCTCGCGAACAGGAGCGCAGCTGTTGCAGAGATGCAGGCAGCGCGAATAGAAACCGCGCAGCCATTTCTCCTGCGGGGTCAGGGATGTGCCGTCGACCTTTCCCCGGTCATACCAGCGTCGCAGCGTGGCAAGGCTCCAGTAGTCGAAGATGGTGGTACGGTCGTTGTCGCCCGCAAACCCCTCGTTGTCTGCGGCAGGCTCCCCGAGCTCCTGACCATAATAAATCATGAAAGGGCCTTTTGAGATCATCGAGCTGACCACCAGCGACGGCACCACCCTGAGGGGATCGCCGGCGTAAGCCTTCGATGCAAACCTCACCTCGTCGTGGTTCTCTAGGAAATTGAGCATCCGCTCCCCTATCCCGTCGACAGCCTGCCAGCAGTCGGTGAGGCGTGCGGCCGAGAGATGACCTTTCTCTATGCCTACGAGGGTGTCGTAGAGGCCTACCTTGTCGTAAAGGTAATCGAAGCATCCGTAGTCGAGGAATGGGCGGTATAGGGCGATGTCGTAGATTTCTCCGATGAAAATCAGTTCCGGCCAGTCTTTCTTCACCTGGGGAATAGCCCAGTGCCAGAACGCAAGAGGCACCATAAACACCATGTCGCAGCGGAAGCCGTCGATGCCTTTGGCAGCCCAGAATCTGAGTATGTGGAGCATCTTGATCCAGGTGTCGGGCACCGGGTCGAAATGGTCGGAATTGTCGCCGTAGTCATGGCCGTAGTTGAGCTTCACGGTCTCATACCAGTCGGTCTTGTGGCAGAAAGCGGTAAAGCAGTCGTTGCCCGTGGCCTTGGCCGGAAACTCCACATATGGGGTTGCGCCTTCGGAAGAGATGTCGAAATCGGGCGAGAACTGCTGGTTGGTGATATAGTAGTAATTGTTTTGCGGAGTGAAGAACATCCCGATGTTGTCGTCGGCGCCGAAATCGGCTATCCCCTCGGGAGCGGCGTCGGAATGATAGACACGCGCCGTGTGGTTGGGCACATAGTCGAGTATCACCTTCATACCGGCCTTGTGGATACGCTTCACGAGGGCCTCGAATTCCCGCATCCTGTTGGGAACGTCGACCGCGAGAGCCGGATCGACGTCATACCAGTCTTTCACGGCGTAAGGAGATCCCGCCTCACCTTTCACGACATTGGGATTGTCGGGAGCTATGCCGAAAGAGGAGAAATCGGTTTTAGTGGCATGCTCGATCACACCGGTGAGCCAAAGGCAGTTGACGCCAAGGTCCTTGATAGACCTGAGCACCCTGGGGGTGATCTCGTTCATTTTCCCGCTGCCGTTGCGCTCCATAGAGCCCCATGGATCGCAGATGGGATTGTCGTTGGTGAAGATGCGCGGAAAAAGCTGATATACGATTAATTTTTCCATTTTATATCTGCAAGTGTTTTCTATAGTGTCATTTCTGTGATAGCGATTTCTCAAGCACCATGCAGGCGGTGTCATATCCGGCCGCGACAGCCTTGTGGAGGGCCGAGAGCTGGAAAGTGCCGAAATTGGCGAGGCTCTGGTTTTCTATCAGATAATCGCAGAGACGAATATCCTGCGGGGTGTTTGACTTCATCATCAGATGAAACGACCGGAGCGCGATGTCGATCAGCGACTGGCGCGAGGATGAGGCCCGGCGCATCGGGCTGCAGTTGCTTCCATACAGAGTCTGGCAATAGTCGCGTATGGCCCAGGCGGGAAGGTTGCGGAGCACACCGCCGTCGACATAGCTGACGCCGTTGATCCTGACCGGCTGAAACACCACCGGAATGCTGCACGAGGCGAGCACTCTGGGCACCACCTCTCCCTTGGCCCAACCCACTGACCTGGCGTTGTCGAAATCGGTGGCGCAGATCACGGATGGGATACGGAAATCCTCGAGACGCTTCACAGGAAGCCATGACTCGAGCATCTTGCCGAACTTGTCGAGCTTCATGAAGCCGGTCCTGGGAATCGACCACTCGGTGAAATCGCCGAACTTGCCGGCGCTGACGAAGCAGTCGATAATCTCGAGCGGGGTCAGGCCCGCGCCGTAGAGGGCTACGGCTATGGCACCTGCGCTGACGCCCGACATCACCCTGGGGGTTATGCCGAATTTCTCGAAAGCCATAAGCACCCCGATATGGGAGAAGCCGCGGGCGCCCCCGCCGGCGAAGGCTATTCCAACGGAATTGTCTCTGCCGAGGCCGATCTTCTCGAGCAGCCCGTCGATAGTGAAGGCCAGTTTCATCTGAGGGAAGCGTTATATGGTTTCATAGTGCAAAGTTAACAATTATTTTTTGGAGTCGGTGGAGTCGGCAGCGTTTTTGGAGGAGGCGGCTTTCTTTTTTCTTTTTTTCAGGAACGTAAAGGGATTGTTGAAGTCGCGGCGATAGATGATGCCGATGCCCTGGGTCGTGAGGCTTGAGCGGAGATAATAGTTCTGGTCGTTGAAATGGTTGTAGGCCTTGAGACGCAGATTGCCGCTTCGCGAGAGAAGGTATTCGATATCGAAATCACCCACGAGAGTAGTTGATGAGGTGCTACGGTCGCGATAACCGAAATTACCGTTGATGAGCAGACGGTTGTTGAGCAGACGAGACGAGAGGGCCACATCGAATTCGAGGTCGGAGAAGTCGCCCTTGTCGCTTCTGAAAGCGGGCGACAGCGTGAACTTATCGGTGAGACGGCCGAGCATATTGCTGAGCTGGGAGGAGAGAGTGGACGACGCCACTGATGCGAGCTCGCCGCCGTTTGATCCGCCACCCATATATTCCGGAGTATAGAAGCGGTTGAGCGCGAGCAGGTAGATGATCTGACGGCTCATCATGTCGTCGGTGGAGATGATGCTCTTCACCTTGCGCTCCACATCCTCCGTCAGCGTGGGAAGGTCGATGTCGAAGGAGATGTCGGGGCTTGTCATCTCGCCGGTGACCTTGAGCACCGCATCGACCGGCACATTGGTGCGGTTGAGGTCCTTGTCGGTGGAGAAGCTCTTGTCGAGGTCGGTGAGATTGGTATTGACCCTGTAGAGGGCTGTTATGTCGAGCATGGCCCGGAGCGGGTCGCCGTTGAACGATATGCTGCTCCCGTGCCTGATGGTGAAATCCTTGAGGATGATGTCCTGGAGGCTGAAATTATATTTTCCCTCGTCGAGCACGTATTTGCCATACATGAGCATCTGGTCGTTGTCGGCATCATAGTCGATCTGCATGGCGCCGCTGCCCCTGGCCGTTATCTTGTCGCCGCCGATGGGGTCCATGATGATGTTGAGCTCGGCCTGTGGGGTCACAGTGGCGCGGATTCCGAGGCGGAAATTTGATGGCACGTCTTCAGAAGCCTGCTGTATCTGCTTCCTGAACAAAGCAGTGAAATCGCGAGTGCTGTCGGCCTCGGCCACCATACGCGCTTCTGCCCGCCGGTCGGAGAAGCTTAGGAACTTATAGTCGTCGGCCGCCTGGGTGTCGTTGAGCACGAAAGTGAAAGTGGAATTGCGTCGCGTGGCCATATCGATATCGATGGTGACAAGTCCCGGCACACCGCGCAACATACCGCCGCCGGAGCCGAAGACGCGGCCATACCAGTCGGGGTTGAGCGTTGCGTTGGTGTCATAGCAGAGAAGGTTGCGTGCTTCGGAGACCTTGAACGTGAAGGTAGGCTCGTGGAAGTAGCGGTGGCCCACAACACCGTTGAGTATAGCCGAATTGCCATAGCGGTCGTAGAGCCGGAAGTCGGGAATGATGATCTTGCCGGGCTCTATGAATACGGAATCGGAGCCGTGGTAGTAGACATTGGTGTAGTCGACCTTCATACCTATGCTGTCGGCGAAGATACGGCCGGTAAGGTCGATGTCGCTGAAAGTGCCGAAGAGCTTTACATGTCCTGAGGCCCTGCCGCCGACATCGGAGGTGAAAGCCGACATGAAAGGCTTCATGAATCCGACATCCACCTTATTCGCGTCGATGTCGAAACTGAGGGAGTCCCTGCCTATCCAGACGCCGCCGTCGACTAGAGCCCGTCGCCCTCCCCGCCCTGAGACATCGGCTATATCTGCCCTTATCTTCACTTCTTTGGCCTCATTATCCCAGCTCGACGAGAGGTCGCCGTTGCCCAGCACTGTTCCGTTATAGCTCAACGAGTCGACGTGGAGAAACCTCGTGGCGGCATGGGGAGCGCGGCTCAGGAGCGATGAGCCGGCGATGTGGCCGGTAGCCCGGCCGCCGAAAGTGACGTAATTGATATTGAGGGTATCGAAAAGGTAATCGAGGTCAAAATCATGGAGACGGATGTCGACAGTGTCGGCCGGGGAAGGAGACGCGACGCCTGAGATATCCACAAGCTGGCTGTCGTGCCACATCCGGAGGTTGTCGATGGAGATGACATTGCCGCGACATGAGATGGCGGCCGGAGCTATCTTCCACACGGCATTGCCGATGTTGAGCTCGGAAGGCACGACACCGACCCTGACATCCGGCGCACCGGTGAGACCCTGCCGCCTGTCGATGTTGAAGTCGAGCGAGAGCTTCCCCTCCACCTTCGGACCGCTCACCGACTGCAGGCCGATGTCGGCCATCACGTCGTTGTATTTTCCATAGACGCCGAGGTCGATCTTGATGTCGCCCTTCTTAGCAGGATATATCGTGGACGCCTTCAGGCCCGTCACACCTTTCGAGGCATCGATGTTGGCCTTGAGCGAAATGTCTCTCACGAGCTTATTGGAGCCCTGACGCATATACGGGAGACTTGCCGTGAGGGAGGCAGCTCCGAGGGAGGTGTCGAAGACGCCGGTGATCTGAAGAGGCACGAGCGGGGACACCGGGAGATGGAAAAAGTCGGCCAGACCCTCGTCGGGATACACGGTGAGATTGAGCTGGGCCATCGTGCCCGGCACATCGGCATCGCGCCGGGTATCGAAAAGAGCCGGAATGCATTGCGCGAGCATCCATTTGAGGTCGCTTCCGAGCGACGGGAAATCGAAGCGGCCGTGAATCGTACCGTTGAGGAAATCGCTTTTCACTCCGTAGATGTATGTTCCGTCATAATTCACGTCGGAGGTGAGCGTCATATCGTTGACATGTAGGGATGGAGAGCCCGGGCGTGAGAAATCGAAATCGCTCACGGTTGCCTTGCCTGTCATATTGGAGAGGGAATTGCCCTTCAGATCGACGTCTACATCGACAGCGGCCACATAGTTGCTGTAAGCTGTGGCCAGTCCGAAATCGGACGGGATGAACCGGCTGACGCCGACCGACGCCTTGGCCACACTGTTGACGCCATCAATCACTGCCGCAAGGTCGGCGTGCATGACTGCCGAGGGGTCGTCTATACGGAATGACGCCGTCACATCCCGATCAGCTTTCCCGGCATTGACCTCTATGTTGGTTATGGGTCGGCCCCTGTAGACCATCTGCGGCACCGACAGCGCCACATTGCCATTGAAGTCGCCACTGATGACACTTCCCTCCCCCTCAACGCTGAAGGAGACGCTGCCGAAGTCGCCGAGAGAAGGCAGCCCCGAGAGGTCGAGCGCCTCTGTCTCTGCCATTCCGCTAAAGGCTATGTCCTTTCCCTGCCAGTGGGTGCTTCCGGAGATGGATACCTCCCCGGACGAAGTGCCGATGCGGCAGTCTGCGTCTGCCGCACGCTCTGCCATATCGGCATGTCCCGCGGCCTCAAGCGACAGATTGCCAACAGCGTCGACATAGCGGCTAATGTGGGCGCCCGTGGAGGGAATGAGGTCGAGCACCGACGACAGGAAAGAGGAGGAGGCCTTCAGCCGCAGGTCATCCAGGTTGATTTTAAGGTTTTCCCGGTGGAGCAATCCGGAGAGCGAAGCAGCTGCCTCTACCCTCAGCCCGTCAGACAGAATGCCGATGTTGTCGATGTCCACCTCATCGAGATTTCCCGACACATCAAGAGACAGGCTGACTGTCTGAGACCACTGGGCCAACGGAGGGAAGAAAGCCCTGAAATCGGCCGGAGAGACAGGATTGTCGACCAATACAAGGGAATGGTTTCCGCGCTTCAGGGCCTCTGGAATATCCTTATATCCGTTGAAAGTCAGGTTGAAATCTGCCGGAGATATGGTGGTGGCCGGGAGCTGTGCCTCGAGGTCGCGCACCGACAGGGAGTGGTTGGTGAGATGGGCCTTCAGCTGAAGATTGTCGAGATAGAAAATGGAGTCAACATTCAGCGAGAGACGCCTGAGATCGACCTCGAAATTGTCGTTGGCGATTCTCGGGAGATAAATGTCGGCCTTTATATCGCAGACTCGCAGATGGTTGAAATCGATCTTGCGGGAGTCGGATACGGATGGCTTCCACCACTTGTCGAACGACACCTTGCAGCGCCTCACCACCACATTGTGGAGCTTGAGGTCGAATCTCGCTGGTGGACGATTCTTCTGCTTCGGAGCGAAAGCCTTTATTATGAAATCTATATTAAGGGGATCTCCATCCCTCGCCTGCCAGAGGGAGGCATCAAGACCGACAAGCTCAACGTAGGTGATCTCGATCTTCCTGTCGGTGAGCAGGCGCCAGAGGTTGATGCCGGCTCCAAGCGTCGCTATGTCGACGCATCGCCTGCCATCGGGGGTGAAGACCCTCACATCTGAAAGCCGCGCCTCATTGAAAGGCATGAAGGCAAAGTCGCCGATCTCCACCTTTGCGCCAAGAAAGGCGGATGCCTCGCGCTGCGCCAGCTCCCGCGCCCTTTTCTGCATGCCGGGATTGGAGCATACGAGATAAAGGGCTATGAAAACGATGGCCACGAGAACCACCGCGGAAAAAAGAATGCTTCGAGCTACCTTATATATTGATCTGACAACGGCCATAGCGCACTGCAAAGTTAGCGATAACTTTGCAGCCAGCCAAAAAGGGAACTAAAAAACATGAACCGACAGGCAGAAGCGGGCAAGGAAATGGAGAATAATAGGAGTAAAATGCCGTTTGAAATACGATTGGTTGGAGAAAAATTGTTAACTTTGCAGATTAGGAATAAAATCAGAAATGAGCGTAACGATAATAGGAATAGAATCATCTTGCGACGACACCTCGTCGGCAGTGATACGCGACGGCATCCTGCTGAGCAACGTCATAGCGAGCCAGAAAGTGCATGAGGCCTACGGAGGCGTCGTGCCGGAGCTTGCATCACGGGCCCACCAGCAGAACATAGTGCCTGTGGTGAGTGAGGCTCTGCGGCAGGCGGGAGTTAGAAAAAGCGAGCTGACAGCCATAGCCTTCACACGCGGGCCGGGGCTTCTCGGCTCTCTCCTTGTAGGCACCAGCTTCGCCAAAGGGATGGCGGTCGGTCTCGGCATTCCACTGATTGACGTCAACCACCTCCACGGCCACGTGCTCTCCCATTTCATCAAGCGCTCGGAGGCCGACGAGCATCCGGAATTCCCATTCCTCTGCCTGCTTATATCGGGAGGAAACTCACAGATAGTATACGTGAAGAGCCCGCGTTACATGGAAATCGCCGGCACGACAATCGACGACGCCGCCGGCGAGGCCTTCGACAAATGTGCCAAAGTGATGGGCCTCCCCTATCCCGGCGGCCCGCACATCGACAGGCTGGCGGCGGAGGGCGACCCGAAGGCGTTCCATCTGAGCAAGCCCCACATCGAGGGGCTCGACTACTCCTTCAGCGGGCTGAAGACCTCCTTCCTGTATCTGCTGCGCGACAACCTGAAGAGCGACCCCGACTTCATCGAGCGACACAAGGCCGACCTTGCCGCCTCGCTTCAGGCCACCATCATCGACATCCTGCTCGACAAGCTGGCGAAAGCCCAGGATAAATATAAGGTGAAGCACATTGCCATCGGGGGGGGAGTGTCGGCCAACAGCGGAGTGCGCGAGGCCGTGGCCCGATTCTGCGAGGAGCGTGGAGTAAGGGCCTGGATACCCGAACGCGCATTCACCACCGACAACGCGGCGATGGTGGCAGCCGCCGGATATTTCAAATATCTCGACAACGACTTCTGCGACCTCTCGCTGCCTCCTTATTCAAGGGTGAGCGTTTAGCCGCCCCCACACAAGACAACAACAAGCCCACCATATAAACAATCCCCAGCGACTATGACACCTAAAAAGACAGAAACATCCGCCAATCAGGAGAACGAGAGCTACAAGGAGACGCGCCATGTAGTGATCTACGGCTACACACGCCAGGAGCTCTCCAAAGTGATGAAGCATTTTGAAGACCAGCTGCCGGAATACGTGAAAATCGACATCACCACCGATAACCTGGTGACCCGCATCACGCTCACCGGCATCAACTCCGGCGTGGAGCTTCTGCGCTTCAAGATGAACAAGTATCAACAGAACCTCAACGAGATCTTCTCGCAGGAAGTGGTGGCGCTTAAAGACAGGACTCCCTCGCAGGTGCTGGGTGAGCTTCTGCTGGAGCGGGAGCTTACGGTGTCGAGCGCCGAGAGCTGCACGGGAGGCAACATAGCGCACAGGATAGTGCAGGTGCCGAAATCGTCGGCCTACTTCTTAGGTAGCGTAGTGAGCTACAGCAACGACGTGAAGGCCAACGTTCTCGGCGTGAGCCGCGCCGACATCGACAATCACGGGGCGGTGAGCCGCGAGGTGGCCGAGGAGATGGCCGAGGGGGCCGCCCGGCTCATGCGCACCGACTGCGCGATAGCCACGACCGGCATCGCGGGGCCCGACGGAGGCACGAAGCTGAAGCCTGTGGGCACGGTGTGGATAGCGGTGAAATGCGGCGACCAGCTCGTGAGCGAGTGCGTGCTTTTCCAAGGCGACCGCAACACCGTGATCGAGAGCGCCACCAACCATGCCATCGTGATGCTGATCAACCTTCTCCGCAACAGCTACGTGATGCAGGAAGACATCAACGACGAGTAAAAACGGCAGCGGGCGCAAATAAGCGTAGGAATATTTGGCGGTAAGCGATTTTTTATGTAATTTTGCAATCGGTTTATAGGCACATCCTTTAAAATCGCTGAAAATGATGCAGTTGGCGATGATATGAGAACTGAGATGGCGGCCATGACCCTGAGATTTTTTATAAAATAAAAAACAACAACCGAAACAGCCATGTCAAAAGTTTGTCAGATTACAGGCAAAAAGGCGTCGGTGGGCAACAACGTCTCCCACTCGAAACGTCGCACCAAAAGGAAATTTGAAGTCAACCTTCACCGCAAGAAATTCTACTGGGTAGAGGAAGACATGTGGATCGAGCTGCTCGTATCAGCCCACGCCCTCCGCACCATCAACAAGATCGGCCTCAACGCAGCGCTGAAAAGAGCCGAGAAAGAAGGCAACATCGATTTCAAGAACATCACAATCCTTTCTCTTTAATATCACCGCACAGCAATGGCAAAGAAAGCAAAAGGCAACAGGGTCCAGGTGATCCTCGAGTGCACCGAACATAAGGCAAGCGGAATGCCCGGCATGTCGCGCTACATCACGACCAAAAACCGCAAGAACACCACAGGACGTCTGGAGCTGAAGAAATACAACCCGATCCTGAAGAGAATGACCATCCACAAAGAAATCAAATAAGCACATCCTGACCCATGGCAAAGAAAACCGTCGCGTCGCTTCAGAAAGGTGAAGGACGCACCTACAGCAAGATCATCAAGATGGAGAGATCTCCCAAGACCGGCGCTTATGTCTTCAAAGAGGAGATGGTGCCCAACGACGCTGTCCAGGCAGCTCTGAAATAAGAACATATTCACACCGACATAACATGAGGGGCGGCTCAGGTCTGAGCCGCCCCTCATGTTATGTTCCGACCTGGAAGCGCGATATTCAGAACACGTAGCCGAAGCCGAAATTGAATAATCCGCCGCTGGTGTCGTTCATCAGCGAATACTTGCCCTGGAGGGAGAGCTTGAAGTTAGACATCAGATAGATGTCGAAGCCGGCACCGAAATCGGCACCCGCACGGGTGGCATGGCCGTCGCCGCTGTATTCCCAGTTGTTGAGCGTAAACCCGACCAGAGGATAGACATTGAAGCTCCTGGCCAGACGGAACGGGAACTGCACGTCGGCGCTGAACTCGAAGCCCGACTTTCCTTCGTTGCGGAATATATAACCGATCTCAGGAGCTATGCGCACATGGTTGGCCAGGGTATACTGGAAATAGATGTCGGCATAGCCGCCATTGTTGTACGAAGCATAGCCGCCCGCGATGCCGAGGGTCTTCTCCCCCACCTGTGCCTGCGCGGGAACCGTTGCCATTAGAAGGCCGCACACAGCCGCAGCCGATAGAAGGAATCTCGAAAACAGATGTCTCATAATTTTCATTTCAGATAAGAGTGTTGATGTATTTGATTATGTCTCGATGTTAAAACATTTAACACTCCCGTTTGGTTGAGCTGTAGTGATGCAAATAATCGTGAGGCGGCAAATATTCAGGGCTGGCGCATGAGATTTAACTTTCCTTAAAAACTTTGAGGAGGTAGTCAAT
>USHH01000048.1 GCA_900554345.1 uncultured Bacteroidales bacterium
CAAAGCCCATCCGGACAGGAAAAAAAGCCAGCACACGCTTATCATCATGCCCACCTGGAATGACGAAAAGAACGGCCCCGACAATCCCGGCGACGCCCAGTGGCCCTACTCCATCAAAGTCCTCACCCATTAGTAAAACAGATATTTGGCTATTACACTCCTTAATAGGTCTGTAGCGACGCTTATTGCGCAACTGATAAAAACGAAGCGGGAGGCCGGAATCAGTTCCGGTCTCCCGCTTGAAGTATCTGTATGCCGGCTTCGCCGGCTGATTGTCAATGCAGCAGGCTGACGCTGCGGCGGATGAAGTCGGTCAGCGCCTCGCCCGACAGCAGGTGCCCCTGCAGAAGCGCCAGGTCGATGATCTGCTTCACGTTGGGCTGCGTCGCCCCGTATTTCTTTATGATCTCCTCCTCTTTAGAGCGGAGCTCGCCAACCTTCTTCTCCTTATCGGAGACATCGGGAGCCGATTCCTTCTTCTCCTCGGCCGCCTTGCGTGCATCGGAGATCTCCTTGTTGAGGGTCTCGATCTCGGTCCTGATAGGCGTCACCTCGCCGGAGAGGGCAGCGGTGGCCTCGTCGATGATCTTCTTCACCGAAGGCTGTTCGGTGTTGACCACCAGCTCGAAGCTGTCGGGAAGCTCGCCGTAGAAGCCTGCCCCCGGCTGCATGGCCGCCATCTCCTTCATGCGGCGCATGAACTCGTTCTGCGTAAGTGTGGCCGGCGCCGCGTTCTCGCCGAGAGCCGCGAAGCTCACGATGAAGTTGGTCTTCTCCACAGTCGGAATCTGAGTGCGGAAGAGCGTCGACATCATGTCGGTCTGCTCCGGAGTGAGCCCGGCCTCCTTGGAGTCGGACTTCACGATGAGGCGCTCCGGTATGTCGGAGTCAACTCTCACGAAACGCGTCTTCTCCTCCTTGCTCTCGAGCATGCCCATGAGGTGGGAGTCGAGCTGGCCGTCCATCACGAGAACGTTGTAGCCTTTGTCTTCGGCTGCCTTCACGTAGGAATACTGCGCCGTCGGGTCGGTGGCGTAGAGATAGACCACCGTGTTGTCTTTGTCGGTCTGCGACGCCTCCACCAGCTTGCGGTATTCCTCAAGAGTGAAGTACTTGCCGGCCACGTCCTTCAGGAGGAAGAACTTGCGGGCTGCTTCCGAGAACTTCTCGTCGGTGAGCATGCCGTATTCGATGAAGATCTTGATGTCGTCCCATTTCTGCTCGAAGGAGCTGCGGTCGTCGCGATACATCTTGTCGAGCTTCTCGGCCACCTTCTTCGAGATATAGCTCGAGATCTTCTTCACCTGCTGGTCGGCCTGCAGATAGCTGCGGCTCACGTTGAGCGGGATGTCGGGTGAGTCGATCACGCCCTGCATCAGGGTCATGAACTCCGGCACGACGCCCTCCACCTGGTCGGTGACGTAGACCTGGTTGCAGTAGAGCTGGATGCGGTTGCGCTGTATGTCGATATTGGTCTTGATGCGCGGGAAGTAGAGGATGCCCGTGAGGGTGAAGGGATAGTCGACGTTGAGGTGGATCCAGAACATCGGGTCTTCCTGACCTGGCATCAGCTCGTGGTAGAAGCGCAGGTAGTCGGCGTCGGTGAGCTCGGTGGGCTTCTTGGTCCAGAGCGGCTCGGTGGCGTTGATCACGTTGTCCTTCTCGGTGTCGACATATTTGCCGTCTTTCCACTCCTGCACCTTGCCGCTGATCACAGGCACGGGAAGGAAGCGGCAGTATTTCTTCAGCAGCGTGTCGATGCGCGCCTGCTCCAGGAATTCCTTGCTGTCGTCGTCGATATAGAGGATGATGTCGGTGCCGCGCTCGCTCTTCTCGATCTCGCGCATATCGTATTCCGGACTGCCGTCGCAGGTCCATTCCACTGCTTTGGCGCCCTCTTTATAGGAGAGGGAGCGGATCACGACCTTCTTCGACACCATGAAGGCCGAATAGAAGCCGAGGCCGAAGTGGCCGATGATCGAGTTGGCCGTGTCCTTGTATTTGGCGAGGAACTCCTCCGCGCCCGAGAATGCTATCTGGTTGATGTATTTGTCGATGTCTTCGGCGTCCATGCCGATGCCGTGGTCGGAGACAGTGAGCGTGCCGGCTTCCTTGTCGACGCTCACCTTCACGTTCATCTCGCCCAGCTCACCCTTGAAGTCGCCGAACGACGAGAGGGTCTTCAGCTTCTGGGTGGCGTCGATGGCGTTCGACACCAGCTCACGCAGGAATATTTCGTGGTCGCTGTAGAGGAACTTCTTGATGACGGGAAAGATGTTTTCGGTGGTCACACCGATTTTGCCTGTTGCCATAATTTATGTGTTTTGATATTGTTTTCTACATGAAGCTTTGCAAATAGCATGCCATTCTGTCAATATCAACAATCCACAGGCGCAAGAGGTTGAATGTCAGTATTGATTTATGTTGTCTCACTCATAGCGCATTGTCTCGGCCGGCGATATCTTTGACACGAAGCGCGAGGGGAGGATCAATACGAGATACACCACTAATAGCACCCCGGCGTTGAGCGCCGCCACCGCGGGCCACGATATCACCACCGGCACGAAGTCGATGTAGTATGACTCCGGGTCGAGCGGTATGAAGTGGGTGGCCCGCTGCGCGTAGAGCAGACCGAGCATCGCGGCGTTGCCGATGATGAGTCCGGTGAGCGCTATCCTAACGGCCAGCAGCATGAACACCTGCCTCACTTTCCCCGTCGGGGCTCCGAGCGACTTCATCAGCCCGATGAAGCGCTTCTTGTCGAGGATGATGATGAGCATTCCCGACACGAGGGTGATGCAGGCCACGAAGGTCATCAGTATGAGCACCACCGCCACGTTGGTGTCGAGCAGCGACAGCCAGCGGAAGAAGCCCGCTCCCTGGTTGTAGACGTTGTCGACGTGATATGCCTTGAAGATAAGCCCCTCGGCCAGCGCCCGCCTGAGTGTCAGGTCGAGCTGCACGGCATACTCCGGAGCCATGCGTGGCCTGTCGACAGTGACCACTATCGAGATTCCCTGACGGTCGTTGAGTGCCGCCAGACGCTGGATCAGCGACAGCGGGCCGAACACCAGTACATCGTCGTAGCTCTCGAAATGCGAGTTGAAGACCCCCGCCACCTCCAGCCGCCTAACCCTGATATCGTCGCTGAAGAAATACGTATCGACCTTGTCGCCCGCATGCAGGCCCAGCTCTCGCGATGCGATCGCCGAGATGAGTATCTTATAGCTGCTGTCGTCTCTGGAGTAGTCGGGCATCTCGCCTTCCTCCAGTGTGGAGGCAAGGAATTCGCGCGTCACTCCCTCCGGGATTCCCTTGAAGTATATCCCCTTGAAGTCGCCGGGCGTCTTCAGGATGCCCGGAATCACGGCCTGAAGCGAATAGTCCTTTATATAAGGTATGGTGTCGAGTATGTTGCGGATGGTGGGGGTGAGCGTCACTATGTTGGAGTCGTCGGGCGAGAGGGGATAGGAGTAGACGGTGAGGTGGGAGTTGAAGCCCACCACCTTGTCTTCGATCTCCTTTTTGAAGCCGAGCACAATGGCTATGGAGGCGAGCATCAGGGCCACCGACAGGGCTACCGCCGCTATCGCCACCCTGACCGCCGGGCTCGCCTTGCGGCCGCCGGGCCCCAGGGAGAGGCGCCGCGCTATGAAGAGGGGATATCCGTTCATCGAGTCTGTTTTCATCCGGCGCCCGCCTGCCGGGCGCCACTGCAAAATTAGCCAAAAAATATGTAGCTTCATAGCTACCGGCCCAGGAACATTTAATTTTAGGAAATTTAAGCGAAAATATTTGGTCATAATCCAAACAAATATTAATTTTGACCCGGTAAAGCGGCATAAGTACGCTGCCTTATATCAATATGCCAGAAATACACGACACGGCATGTGAAAAACCAAAACTAACCTAAAAGAAGCCAAAAAAATGGAAGAAAATCTAATTAAAACCTGTCTTCACGACCGCCATGTCAAGCAGGGTGCCCTTATGTCGCCGTTTGGCGGATTCGACATGCCGATACAGTATGTAGGCATCGCTGAGGAGCACAACGCAGTGCGCCATGAGGTAGGCGTCTTCGACGTCAGCCACATGGGTGAGGTCAGGGTCAAGGGCCCGGATGCCTACAAGTATGTCAGCCATATCTTCGTCAACGACGTGACCGGCGCTCCCGACGGCCAGATCTTCTACGGAATGATGTGCTACGAGAACGGCGGCACTGTCGACGACCTTCTCGTATATAAGGTAAACGACCAGGAGTATTTCCTCGTGATCAACGCAGCCAACATCGAAAAGGACGTGGCTTGGATCATGAAGAACGCCGAGGGCTTCAATGTCGAGATTACCGACGAGAGCCCGAAATACGGTGAGGTGGCCGTGCAGGGCCCCAAGGCCGAGGAGACTGTCGAGAAGGTGCTCGGCCTTCCCGTGAAGGACATCGCTTTCTATAATTTCAAGACATTCGACGTCGACGGCGAGGAGATTATCGTGAGCCGCACCGGCTATACCGGCGAGGACGGCTTCGAGATCTACGGCAGCCACGACTACATCCGCAAGGTGTGGGATCTCCTGATGGAGGCCGGCGTGCAGGCCTGCGGCCTCGGCTGCCGCGACACTCTCCGCTTCGAGGTGGGCCTTCCCCTCTATGGCGATGAGCTCAGTGCCGACATCACTCCCATCGAGGCAAGCCTCAGCATGTTCGTCAAGCTCGACAAGCCCGAGTTCATCGGTAAGGAGGCTCTCGCGAAGCAGAAGGCCGAGGGCGTGAAACACCGCATCGTGGGCATCGAGCTCGAGGGCAACGCCATCCCGCGCCATGGCTATCCCGTGGAGGCCGACGGCAAGGTGATTGGCGAGGTCACCACCGGCTACCGCTCCATCTCCACCGGCAAGAGCGTGGCAATGGCTATGGTCGACAAGCCCTACGACAAGCTCGGCACTCCCGTCGAGATCCGTATCCGCAAGAAGACATTCCCCGGCAAGGTGGTGAAGAAGCGCTTCTACGACAAGAACTACAAGAAATAATCAATCTATCATAATACCTTAAGACCAAATGAGCAAGATAGTAGAGGAACTCCGCTATGCGGACTCCCATGAATGGGTGAGATTGGAAGGCGACATCGCCACAGTAGGCATCACTGACTATGCCCAGCACGCACTCGGCGACATCGTGTATGTCGACATGCCCGAGGTAGGCGACGAGGTGACAGCCGGCGAGGATTTCGGCGCCGTAGAGTCGGTGAAGGCCGCCAGCGACCTTATTTCGCCGGTAAGCGGCGAGGTGGTCGAGGTCAACGAGGCTCTCGAGGACGAGCCCGGACTCATCAACCAGGATGCCTTCGGCGCCTGGATCATGAAGGTGCGCGTGGCCGACACCGCAGAGATCGACGCTCTGCTCGACGCCGCTGCTTACGCCAAAATCTGTGAAGAGTAAGCCGACACCCAACTCAAACAGTTAATTCCTCCGGCCATCGATGGCCGGAGGAAAAATTAATTATTGATAGATGCAATGAGCAACAGATATATACCCCATACCCAGGCCGACATCGACATGATGCTGAAGCGCATCGGCGTGTCGAGTGTCGACGACCTCTACAGCGATATTCCGCAGGAGGTCATCTTCCGCGAGGAATACAACATTCCCTCGGCTATGTCGGAAATCGAGCTCCGCCGCCATTTCCAGGAGCTCGCCGGCAAAAACCGCTCCCTCACCGTCTTCGCAGGTGGCGGCGCCTACGACCATTACTCTCCATCCACGGTGGCCCACCTCCTTCAGAGAAGCGAGTTCTACACCGCCTACACTCCCTACCAGCCCGAGATCTCCCAGGGCACCCTCCAGTATATCTTCGAGTATCAGAGCATGATCTCCGAGCTCACCGGCATGGAGGCCACCAACGCCTCGATGTATGACGGCGCTACAGCCACGGCCGAGGTGATGTTCATGATGGTGGCTTCCGCCAGAAAGAAAAACCGTGTGCTCATCTCGTCCACCATCAGCGACCGCGTTCTGAACGTGGTGAAGACATACGCCAGGTTTCATGGCGTCGACCTAACTGTCGTGCCTGAGAAGGACGGTGTCAGCGACCTCGACGCCATCAAGAGGGAGCTCGAGGCCGGCGATGTGGCCGGTGTCATCGTGCCATGTCCCAATAAATACGGTATAATAGAGGATTTCACCGGCTTTGCCGACGCCATCCACGCCGCCAAGGCCGCTCTTGCCATCAATGCTGATGGTGCCCCCCCCACTCTCGCCGTGCTCCGCACTCCCGCCGAATGGGATGCCGACGTGGCCTGCGGCGACGGCCAGAGCCTCGGCATGCCCCTCCAGTTCGGTGGCCCTTACCTGGGCTACATATCCTGCTCCAAGTCGATGCTCCGCAAGATGCCGGGCCGCGTGGTAGGCGCTACCAAGGACGCCGACGGCAAGCGCGGCTATGTGCTCACCCTCCAGGCCCGCGAGCAGCACATCCGCCGCGAGAAGGCCACCAGCAACATCTGTTCCAACCAGAGCCTCATGGCCCTCTACGCCACCATCTACCTCGCCCTCATGGGCCCCGAAGGCATGCGTGAGGTCAACGAGGCTTCCGCCGCAGGCGCCCACTACCTATACAACCGCCTGCTCGAGACCGGCCTCTTCACCGACCCCTTCAGGAAGCCTTTCCTAAAGGAGTTCACCCTCCATACCGACCTCGACGTGGCCGCCCTCAACAGGCGACTGCTCGACAACGGCATCATGGGTGGCCTCGATCTCGGCAACGGCCTCGTGTCTTTTGCCGTCACAGAGAAACGCACCCGTGAGGAAATCGACACTTTAGTTAAACTTATCGCGGAGGAAAAGAAATGAAAATCTACGACAAACTCATATTCGAGCTCTCCAAGCCCGGCCGCAAGGGCTATGAGCTTCCCAAGACAGACTACGCTGGCGATGCCTTAAAGGATATACCGTCCAACCTCCTGCGCAAAGAGGCTCCCGCCCTCCCGGAGGTGACGGAGCTCGACGTCACCCGCCACTATACCAACCTCTCCAACAAGAATTTCGGCGTCGACACAGGCTTCTATCCCCTCGGAAGCTGCACGATGAAATACAATCCGAAAATCAACGAGGAGCTCGCCGCCATGCCCGGCTTCGCATCCCTCCATCCGCTTCAGGACGAGGAGAGCGTGCAGGGCGCCCTCGAGCTCTACTATAATCTCCAGCAGGCCCTCGCCAATATCGCCGGCCTCGCCGAATTCACGCTCAATCCCTATGCCGGCGCCCACGGTGAGCTCACAGGCCTCATGGTGATGCGCCAGTATCACATGGCCCGCGGCGACCACAAGCGCACACGCGTCATCGTGCCCAATTCGGCCCACGGCACCAACCCTGCCTCCGCGATGGTCTCAGGCCTCGAGGTGGTGGAGGTGAAGTCGCGTCCCAACGGCTCGATCGACATCGAGGACCTCAAGCCGCTGCTCGACGACACAATCGCCGGAATCATGATGACAAACCCCAACACCCTGGGTATGTTTGAGACCGAGATCACCGAGATCGCAAAGCTCGTGCACGAGGCAGGCGGCCTTCTCTACTACGACGGCGCCAACCTCAACCCGATGCTCGGCAAGGTGCGTCCCGGCGACATGGGATTCGACATCATGCACATCAATCTCCACAAGACTTTCTCCACTCCTCACGGAGGCGGCGGCCCCGGCTCCGGCCCTGTGGGCGTGGCTGAGCATCTGCGTCATTTCCTCCCCAACCCCCGCGTCGTGAAGGACGCCGAAGGCCGCTATCATGTCACCGCCGACAGCGAGAGCCTCGGAAGCATCTCCACCTTCCTCGGCAATTTCGGCGTGATGATGAAGGCCTACGCCTACATCCTGAGCCTCGGCAAGGAGAACATCCGCAATGTCGGCCCCATGGCTACCCTCAATGCCAACTATATCAAGGAGAGTCTCAAGGACGACTATCTGCTCCCCATCGAGGGCGCCTGCAAGCATGAGTTCGTGTTCGACGGTCTCAGGGACAAGTCGACCGGCGTCACCACCCTAAATGTCGCCAAGCGTCTTCTCGACTACGGCTTCCATGCTCCCACGATCTATTTCCCGCTCCTCTTCCATGAGTCGATGATGATCGAGCCCACGGAGACAGAGAGCCTCGAGACTCTCGACGAGTTTATCGACGTGATGCACAAGGTGGCGCGCGAGGCCCGCGAGACTCCCGAAGAGGTGAAGAACGCCCCCCTCACCACTATAGTGCGCAAGCTCGACGAGACGGGTGCGGCCAAGAACCCCATACTAACCTACAGGGCCATGAAAGAGGCCTGCGCCAAATAAGACACTCATGCATAGCGATCTTATCATCATCGGTGCCGGTCCCGGCGGCTACGAGACCGCTCTCGAGGCCGCCCGCCGAGGCAAGTCGGTGACCCTCTTCAACGGCGGTGCCCTCGGTGGCACCTGCCTCAACGAGGGATGCATCCCCACGAAATGCCTCTGCCGCAACGCGGAGATTGTCTCCCAGTTCAAGAACGCCGAGGAGTTCGGCATCGACGACTTCACTTTCGCAGTGGATTTCTCGAAGGTGATGGAGCGCAAGGAGAAAATCGTCTCCCAGCTGCGCGACGGTGTCGGCATGCTGCTCAAGGGTGCGAAGGTGAATGTGGTCGACGCGATGGCCTCGTTCAAGGACTCCCGAACGGTAGTGGCGGCCGGTGAGGAATACACTGCCGACAACATCATCATCGCCACGGGCAGCGTCTCTAAGTCGCTGCCGATTCCCGGCCATGACCTCGACATCGTGAGGGATTCCTCGTCGATGCTCTCCATCAGCTATGTGCCGGAGAGCCTCACCATCATCGGTGGCGGCGTGATCGGCATGGAGTTCGCCTCCGTGTTCTCCGCCTTCGGATCGAAGGTGACGGTCATCGAGTTCATGAAGCAGATCCTTCCTCCGTTCGACGGCGATATCGCCAAGCGCCTGAAGCAGGCCCTCGCCAAGAAGGGCATAAAGATCGTGACGGGCGCTGCCGCCAAGTCGATCGGGAAGACCGCCGACGGCGCTGTGGAGGTGACATACGAGCTCAAGGGGAAAGAGGAGAAGGTGGTTTCAGCCGACCTCCTCATGGCTGTGGGACGCGCCCCGCGTCTCCAGGGTCTCAACCTCGAGTCCACCGGTGTGGAGTTCTCTCCGCGCGGCATCGTGGTCGATGACAATATGGCCACCAATGTGCCGGGCATCTACGCCATCGGCGACGTCAACGCCCGCATGATGCTTGCCCATGTAGCCTCGTTCCAGGGCATCCGCGCCCTCAACGCCATCGACGGCAAGAGCGACACCATCCGCTTCGACATCGTGCCTTCGGCTGTGTTTGTTGTGCCCGAGTGCGGCATGACCGGCCTCACCGAGGAGCAGTGCAAGGCGCAGGGCATCGACATCGTCATAGGCCAGAGCTTCTTCCGCGCCAACGGCAAGTCGCTCGCGATGGGTGAGTCGGAGGGCCTCTGCAAGCTGATATTCCGCAAGGACGACCACCGCCTCGTCGGCGCCCACATCATGGGCGTTGAGGCCGCCGACCTTGCCCAGCAGTGTGCCGACTTCATGAACGCCTCCATGACCCTCGAGGGCATCGAGAACGTGATCTTCGGACATCCGACGGTCAGCGAGGTGATACTCTCCGCCTGCCACAACGTCAAGCTCTGACAACTGACATCAACATAAGGAGGACGCCGTCCGCACGGCGTCCTCCTTATGTTTCGGTCTGTAGGGTAGCTTTTCAAAGCGTCCGCCCGGCGAAAACCGGTAGGTTTCCCGGTCAAGGATGATTCCTATTGCAGGAACATGTTGCCGCGTTTCTCCTCGCCGATGGTGGTGGGTTCGCCGTGGCCGGGATAGACCACCGTATTGTCGGGCAGCGTGAGGAGCTTCTCCTTCAGCGCCGTGATGAGCTGCCGGTGATCGCCTCCAGCAAGGTCGGTGCGTCCTATGCTGCGGTAGAAGAGCGAGTCGCCGGCTATCACGAAGCCGTCGGCTTTGTCGTAGAGCGCGAGGCCGCCGGGGGAGTGCCCCGGCACGTGGATCACCTTCAGCTCCCCCTCGCCGATCCGGATGGTGTCGCCCTCCTCGAGACGGTGGCCGAGAGTGACGTCGGCCACCTCGTCGCGCAGCCCGAACATGCGGGCCTGCTGCCCGATCTGGCGGCCGAGAGGCTCGTCGCCGGCGTGGGCCTCCGGCTCCACTCCGTAAGTGGAGGTCACAAAGCCGTTGCCCGCCACATGGTCTACATGCAGGTGGGTGTTGATGAGATGGGTCACTTTCAGCCCTTCCCTGTCGATGAATCCTGCGAGCGCCTCACGCTCGCGCTGTGTGCTCATGCCGGGGTCGATCACGGCGCAGTCTTTGGTCGCCGGATCATAGACCACGTAGGTGTTGATGCCGAAGAGGCTGAACTGGAATATGGCTACTTTCATGTCAGATCTGGGTATATACGATTTTCTTTGTGTCGAAAAATGGCTCCGGGAAATAGCGGGAGATGTCGATTACCTCCGATGTGCGCCTCATCCCCTTAAGCTCCTCGTCGAGATTACCACCCTTCAGGGCTATGACACCGTTTGGCAGGGCGTTGCGGCCGATGGGGGAGATGTTGGGCTTCGCGGCCTTCACCAGGTCGGGGTGGGGCATCACGGCGCGGCTCACTACGAAGTCAAACCTGTCGTGGCATTCTCCGCTGTCGCCGTGCTGGAAGGTCACGTTGCCGATGCCGGCTTCCCGGGCTATCTCCCTGGCCACGTTGATCTTCTTTCCGATGCGGTCGATCAGGTGGAAATCCACGTCTGGCATCAGGATGGCGAGCGGGAGTCCAGGAAGGCCGCCTCCCGTGCCGAGATCCATGATCCGAGACCCGGGAGCGAAGCGTATCAGCCTGGCGATGGCCAGCGAATGCAGCAGATGGTTGATCTCGAGGTTCTCTATGTCCTTGCGCGATATCACGTTGATTTTCTCGTTCCAGTGTGGATAGAGCGTCATGAGCGCCTCGAAACGCTCTTTCTGCCCGGCCGTGAGGCCTGGAAAATACTTGATTATATGGTCGATCATTATGTCGTAATGAGGGTTATACGTGTGCAGGGTAGAGGCGGGTATGCCCAATCCCTTACATAATAACGAAAATCGGGCGGAAATTCTTTTAAGCTTGCGAGACTAAAATTAAATTCGTAACTTCGCGTCAGATAAAATGACAAAACAACCCAGTATATGCAGTTTGAAGCAACTATGATTCAGGAGCTCCCCTTGCAGGAGGGAGTATCCAAGTCGGGCAATCCCTGGAAGAAAAAGGAATGGGTGTTCGAGACAGGCAGCGAAAGCGGTTATCCCCGCAAGGTGAAAGTGCAGTGCTTCGGCGACCGGAGCGATAATTTCACGTTCATTCCCGGCAGGAGGTATGTGCTTGACGTTGACCTTGAGAGCCGTGAGTTCAACGGCCGTTGGTACACAGACGTCAGCGTGTTCCGCGCCCAGGAGAGCATGGCTCCGCAGGGAGGCATGCAGCCCGGAGGCATGGCTGCCGCCGGCGG
>USHH01000049.1 GCA_900554345.1 uncultured Bacteroidales bacterium
AGGATGGGGTGCCGCGTTGAAGCGGGGGCTGCCTGTGGCAACGGGGGCTGCGTCTGCACTGTGGGACGCAGCCTCTGCAATAATGACTGAATGTGATGTTGAGGAAGTAAGATTGAAGGTTTCGGTCGTAGAAGATGGATCAGGAGATACCCGGCCACCGGCCATGGATTCAGAGCCGGAGAAGAGGCATATGGCAGTCAGGACGGCTGAAAAGGCCGCTGCGGCGCCTGCCGTGTGATTGAGTGTAGATGTCGGGCACATGGTAATGATATATGTCAGGTTTCGCTTGTTTCTGATTAACGGCTCAAAATTACTGCATATAAAAGCCGGACATGAAACGACATTCGTATAAAAGGGGAAGAAATTCGTAATATGCCGCTTAAAGAGGGATAACAGGCGAAAAACCACCTGAAAATACGAATTTCATCCGATATTTCCGCCTTCGTACTGAAGAAAAAAGAAGTATTCGGCTAAGATATCAGCAAAAAACACTAAATTTGCACAAGACAATGAAGGAGGAGCCGCAAGCGACGCAGGCGCCTCACCTTCACCGATGACCCATGAAACGACTCTTCACCATACTTTTCATACTGCTGACGGCAGCCTCATGGCACACCGAAGCGCAGACCTCCGGAAGCCGCCCCTACTTCAAAAGGATTGGCCTTCAGGAAGGGCTGCCCGACAACTCAGTGAACGTCATCGCCCAGGATGCGAAAGGCTTCCTATGGGGAGGCACCTGGCAGGGGCTCGTGCGATACGACGGGATTCAGACAAGGGTGTTCAGGCATGAGCCGGGGAATCTGCATTCGCTATGCAACGGCATGATACGCGACCTCGCCGTGAGACCCGACGGACTGTGGATAGCCACCGACAGCGGTCTCGACTTCTACGACTACGCCGACGGAATATTCCATCATTCACGACTCAGGGAGGAGAAGGGGAAGGAGCCGATCCGGATTCAACAGAGGGTCAGCCATCTCCTGCAGACCCCTTCGGGAATGCTGGCACTACTCGGCGACGGCAGGATAGCAGAGCTTGAAGACGAGGGCAGAGGACATCGCGGATACATATTCCGGCCGGTGAAACAGCCGCCCGTAGGACATATAGCCGACTTCACGCTATGGCGCAACGGAGAAATACTGACGGTATCCGACAGAGGGGTGACGCTTCTCGACCGGACGGCGACAAAAGCCCTGAGCCATATCGACTCCCCGTCGAACTTCGACACCTACACCAATATATACTGCGACACCACAGCCAACAAGATATTCGCCGGCTACGGCATCGGGCATGAGTCGCGCGCATTCCGCATCGACCCTCGAAGCAGGGCGCTGACACGCGACAGCGACCTCCGGGTGCCTCCCAACCTAATGTCGGTGACGGCACACCACGGGTCTTATTTCTTCGCCACTGACGGCGACGGCCTGATAGAGGAAAGCGGCGACGGCAAACTGACGCAGTACACGCTCACCAACTCCACTCTGTCGTCTGACGCGCTCTATACAGTATACAGCGACCGCAACGACAACCTCTGGATCGGGACCTACCGCCACGGCATAGCCCTCTTCTCCCCCACCCTCAACTATTTCCGCTATGCCACGACCGACAACGGAGCCATCAGCTACAGCATAGTCACGGCCATACTCCCCATGGGTGGAAACGTGATGCTGGGGCTTGACGGCGGGGGCATCGACATCTGCAGCCGCGACTTCACGGAGCGCCGCAACCTCAACGCCGCCAACAGCGGTCTGCCCGGAGACAACGTGATATCCTTTGCGGCCGACGGCCAACGGGTGTGGTGTGCGGTCTACACCAAGGGGCTGGTATGCCTCAACCCGGCCGACGGGTCGGCGGTCACCTACACCATACCCGAGGAGATGGAACATGACAACAAACTATGGACCATCGCCGACGACGGAAAGGGAAACATCTGGATCGGAGGCACCAACCTGACGGTATTCCGCAAAGCTACGGGGATATTTCAACCGGTGGAAGGAGCCGCCGGGGCGTCGGTGACCTCCATGGCACGGCAGGGAGGATATATGTGGGTGGCTACCAGGCACAACGGGCTGCTGAAATACGACACCTCGACGATGAGAGCGGTGCAGCGGTCGCATAAGGCGTCGGGCGCTCCCGACGATATCCGGCTTCCGTCGAAATCGGCAGAATACATCTACCTCGACAGCAAGGGCACATTATGGGTGAACCTGCATAACGACGGCCTCTACGCATTCAATACGCATTCCCCTTCGAGAGTGGCGCGATACGGCATGGCTGAAGGACTCGTCAACACTCACGTGACGTCGATGACGGAAGACTCCAACGGCTTCCTGTGGGCCGGCACAGAAAACGGACTATACCGTTTCAATCCGGAGACCATGACATTCCTGAGAATCCGCGACCCGCGCATACCCACCACCTACACCATGAGCGCCGCGGCCTCACAGGGGGGGATGATATATTTCGGCTCCATCGACGGGGTGGTGTATTTTCCGTCGCCGCCGGCCGCCGGCCGTCAGGGGCCTTATCCCGAGCCGAGCTTCACAGAGCTGGCCGTGATGGGGGCGAACGGAGAGCAGATCTCGCTCTACAGCGGAACGACCGAAAACGTTACGCTGAGCCATGACCAGAATTTCTTCTCCATCTATTACGCGCTGCCCGACCTGGTGTATCCGGGGCTGGTGCAGTATTCCCACCGACTCGCCGGATTTGACGAGACCTGGAGCGAGCCTTCACCCGAGACCCGGGCCGACTTCACCAACGTGCCGCCGGGGAAATACACCTTCGAGCTTCGCCACACCCTCCCCGACGGCAGCTGGAGCGACCCCATCTCAATGGGCATAAGGGTGCGTCCTCCCTGGCAGGCGAGCTGGTGGGCGCTCACGCTGTGGTGGCTCGCCGGGGGCGCGGTCTGCGCTCTCGCGATCTGGCTATGGCGCGACAGGATGATAAGCCAGCAACGCGCACGCATAGCCACGATCGAGAAAGAGGCGGCTGAAAAGCTCAACGAAGAGAAGCTGGAGTTCTACACCCGGATCACCCATGAGCTCCGGGCTCCCGCATTCCTGATCGGAGCCCAGATGGAGGAACTGCTGGAGCAGCCGACCGAGACGATAACCGCACGACGGTCGTTCTTAGGCGGCATCTACCGCCAGACCCGACGCCTCTATCAGCTCATCGACCACCTCATCGACACGAGGAAGATGGAGCTCGGCCACCTGCAGACCATAAGACGCGACATAGATCTGACGCAGCTGCTGGAGACACTCTCGAAAGACGCGGAGACACTCTGCCGCCAGAAAGACATAGATTTCAGCTACATCCACGAGACGCTCCACGTGAGGATATGCAGCGACAGCGAGAAGATAGAGGTCATAGTGACCAACCTCCTCACCAATGCGTTCAAATACACACGTCCCGGAGGGCACATCACCCTCATCCTGACCCAGACCCCGGACTCCGCAGCCATCGTGGTGAAAGACACCGGCATAGGAATAACGGAACCGATGCGCGAGGAGATATTCAAGCCGTATTTCCGCACCGAGAGGGGGCGGCGCGAGGGTGAAGGCGACGGCATAGGGCTGTCGTTCGTGAAGGAGCTGGTGGAGCATCTCAAAGGAAGCATCACCCTGCAGACCGAAGAGGGAAAGGGATCGGAATTCACCGTCACGCTGCCTAAGAAATGCGGAGAGCGGGAGCTTCCGGCGTTTGCGGTGACAAGGGAGGAAAAGGAGCCCGCGCCAATCGCGCCTGATCCGGCGTCAGGAAGGTATATCCTTCTCGCCGGCAACGACGCCGAGACGCTCGGCGTGCTCTCCACGTCGCTGACAGGCGACTACCGGGTGGCATGCGCCACCACCGCAGAGGAGGCTCTTCGGCAGGCACGGCAGGAAAAGCCCGACATCATACTTACCGACATCATACTTGACGGCTCCGACGGCCACCGGCTTATCAGGGATATCCGCTCCGACCGGGAGCTCGCGGGAGTGAAGGTGGCCGTGTTCACATCGCTCAATTCAGACAGCGACAAACTCGCGGCACTCGACGAGGGAGCCGACATCTACCTCACCAAGCCTTTGAGCATGAAGCTTCTCAAGCGGCAGCTCGAGCAGCTGTCGGCGTATTCGGAACGCGACAACGACTCTCGCCTCAATCCACAGGAGCAGAGACTGCTGTCGCGCTGCCGCGAGATCATAGAGGAGAACATGCAGTCGCCCGATTTCAGCATAGAGACCCTCGTGAAGGGGATGGCGATGAGCCATTCGGCTCTCTACAAGAAAGTGAAGGCCCTGACAGGCTATTCGCTCGTGGATTTCATCAATTCATACAAGGTGAGCAAGGCGGTGGAGATGTTCAGGGCCGGCGACGCCAATGTCCAGACGGTGGCGGAGAAATGCGGCTTCCGCGATGTGAAGACTTTCAGAGACGCCTTCAAGAAGCGTATGCAATGCTCACCCAAGCAGTATGTAAAGAAGATATGAGGGGGCGAAGCCGCCAAGAGAAGTGTGAAAGGGCGGAGATTACAGTGAAGAAGCGCAAGGCGCGAATGCTGGCGATGCTGCGCGAGAGGCTCGGTCCGGAGGCCTACCTGCTGCTGATACTGCTGTGGCGTCTTGCCGGAACTCCATGAAGGAAACTAATCAATAGCGATGGCGGGGAATATGGCTATAAACACTTTTTTAACACTTATAGTCCACTTTATCTAAAAAATCAGAATTTATTTGTAATTTTGTCCAGCATGTATTGCATCCACTATCTGAATCATTATGAATATTCTACCGTTCCAGTCAATAAAAGACAAAATCATAACAGTCGACAATCAAGCGGTTATTCTTGACTTCAATGTTGCCGAATTATATGGCGTAAAGACAAAAGAAGTCAATCAAGCGGTTAGGAACAATCCAGAAAAGTTCCCTGAAGGATATGTATTCGAGCTTGATCATAAACAGATTGCAGATTTGCGGTCAAAAAATTTGACCGCAAACAGCAAAAGCCGTGTCGCGCCAAAGGCGTTTACTGAGAAAGGACTTTACATGCTTGCAACTATCCTTAAGGGAGAAGTCGCGACTTCGACCACAATTTCCATAATAGAGGCATTTGCAAAACTACGGGAGCTGTCACGCACTATCGGAGAACTCTCGACTAATCCCGGCCAATATGAACAACGATCACTGATGCAGAAGAGCGGAGAAATAATGGCTGATCTCTTCGGTGAAGATATGCAGACAAGCGAAACGGAAACAGAAATAGAACTGAACTTCGCAGTTCTTAAACTAAAGCACACCATCAAACGAAAAGGTAAATGAATGGCGAGGCCGGGGCTTCGCAACGCCGAGATAGCGGAGCGGCTGGGGGTGGCGGAGATCACTGTGAAGAAGCGCAAGGCGCGGATGCTGGCGATGCTGCGCGAGCGTCTCGGCCCGGAGGCCTACCTGCTGCTGATACTGCTATGCCGTCTTGCCGGAACGATATGAAGGAAACAAATCAATAGGGATAGCGGGGGAATCGAGGGATTTTTGCTAACTTTGCGGGAAATAAACCGGATACGATATGAAGACAACCGCCTCAATCGTGGTCTACAATACCCCTGACGAGGAGCTGCGGAAGGTGCTGACGTCGGCTTTCGCCGACGCCATAGAGAAGGTCTACGTCATCGACCACTCCCCCGCTCCACGCGGCTACGACTGGCTTTCCGACATCGGCGACACCGAATATATCTCCCACGAGAACACCGGCTACGGCGCCGGCCACAATGTGGGCATACGCCGCGCGATGGAGGAGGGCGCGAAATATCATGCCGTGCTCAATCCCGACATCTATTGGGAAGGACGTGTGGTGGAGGAGCTGGCCGACTATATGGACAGCCATCCCTACACGGGTATGATGCAGCCCAGGGTGCTCAACCCAGACGGGTCGCTGCAATATACCTGCAAGCTCTCGCCTACGCCTTTCGACCTCATCATAAAGCGCTTCCTCCCCTCCTGGATGACGCGCCGCAGGATGCACCGCTTCCAGCTCGAGGACACGGGGTACCGGAAAATCATGAACGTGCCCTACATGCACGGATGCTTCATGATGATGAGGCTGGAGGCCCTGCGCGACTGCGGCCTCTTCGACGAGCGCTTCTTCATGTATCCCGAAGACATCGACATCACGCGCCGGCTGCACGCCCGCTGGAGGACGCTGCTATATCCAAAAGCAAGCATCTACCACGTGCATGCCGCTGCCTCACGCCACAACGGCCGCATGCTCCGCATCCACATCACCAACATGATAAAGTATTTCAACAAGTGGGGATGGCTCCACGACCCCCAGCGACGGGAGTTCAACCGGCGTCTGCTCGCCGAGATAAGGAAGGAGGAAGGCGTATGAAGATCCTCTTTCTCGGCGATTACTCCAATCTCCACGCCTGCCTGGCGACAGAGCTGCGGCGCCGGGGCCACACGGTGACGGTGGTGAGCGACGGCGGCCGCTACCTCGACACGGAGTGCGACATCAACATCACGCGGGAGCCGGGGCTGCGCGGGTCGCTGAGCTACCTCTACCGGCTCTTCTCGGTGATGCCGGGCCTCAGGGGGTATGACGTGGTGCAGCTGATCAATCCGCAATTCCTCGACCTGCGCCCAGGCCGCAACAAATACTTCCTCGACATGCTGCGGCGCAACAACGGCTCCCTCTTCTGCACGCTGGCCGGCAACGACAACGCCTTTGTGGAGGCATGCGTGTCGGGCGACATGTTCCGGTTCTCGGAATTCATGACGGGCCGGACTCCCACTCCCTACAACCGTGGAGGAGTGGCCGGAAGCCTCTGGACCACCGAGGAGATGCACGCCTACCGCGAATACGTCTACTCGCATCTCGACGGCGCGATGTCGGTGCTCCCGGAATACGACATGGCGTCGCGGCCGCTGCTCGGCGACCGCCTCGCCTTCACCAACATCCCCGTGGACCTCTCCACACTCCCCTTTTCAGAGCTGACGACCGACGGTCCGCTGAGGCTCTTCGTCGGCATACGCCGTGAGTCGGCTCTACAGAAAGGCACCGGCGTGCTGCTGGAGGCGGCGCAGGCCGTGGCCGGGCGCCATCCGGGAGAGGTGGAGGTGGACTGCGTGAGCAACGTGAGCCTAAAGGAGTATCTCGCTCGGATGCGTGGAGCCCATGTAGTGCTCGACCAGCTCTATTCCTACTCGCCGGCCACCAACGCGCTCCAGGCGATGGCCATGGGAAGGGTGGCGGCCTCGGGAGCCCAACCGGAATACTACGGCTATATCGGCGAGGAGACGCGACCCGTGGTGGAGCTGTCGCCGCTGCTCGACACCGAGGAGACCCTCGAGAGCCTGCTCGAGGAGCGGGCTCTCCTTCCGCTCATGGCCCGGCAGGGACGCGACATTGTGGAGCGGCACAACGACCTGAAGGTGGTGGCTACAAAATTCGAGGACCACTGGAAGAAAACACTTGAACGGAAATGAAAGCAGAAAAAGCAGGGGCACTCCTCGACGTGATGATATGCACCCTGGGCCACGACGGAATAAGGCGCGTGGCCGAGGGGAGCCACCCCCGGATGGAGGGGGTGAGATATATAGTGGCGTGGCAGGTTCCCGACGGCGACGAGGAGACGCCTGAGGAGCTTCGGAGAGATGATTTCATGGTGGCCAAGACCCCGACACGCGGTCTTAGCCGCAACCGCAACGTGGCGCTGAGCCACGCCACCGCTCCCCTGCTGCTGATCAGCGACGACGACGTAGACTATACGGAAGAGGGGCTGGGAAGAGTCATCGACGCCTTCGACGCCAATCCCGACTGCGACATACTGACCTTCCGCTACGTCTCGGCCAAAGCGCCTAAATATTATCCTGACGGGAGCTGCGACCTCAGCCATCCCGCCAAAGGGTACTATCCCACCTCGTTCGAGATCGCCATGCGACGCGGGTCATTGCCGGAGGGACTGCGCTTCGACGAGAACTTCGGCATCGGCGCCACCTTTCCGAGCGGAGAGGAAGACCTCTTCCTCCACGACGCGCTGAGCCATGGGCTTCGCGGCCGATTCCTGCCGGTCGACATCTGCCGACACGACGGAGACACAACGGCTGACCGCCTGCGACGCTCCCCGTCGCTCATCGAGGCAAAAGGAGCAATCGTGCCGCTGCTCTACCCGGGTAGCTGGCCGCTGAGGATGCTGCTGCTGGCGACGAGGAGCGCCCGGAGCGGCGATATGCCGTTCGCCACCTATGTGAAGGCATGGCTGAGAGGAAGACGAAAGGCAAGAAGACTCGGACGACGTTGACATGGAGACCGGACACCCATATTTCAGCATCGTTATGCCGGCCTATAACGCCGGGCGATATGTCGGGGAGGCCTTGCGAAGCATATCGGCGCAGAGCTTCGGCGATTATGAGATAGTGGCCGTCGACGACGGCTCCACCGACGACACCCTGCGGCTGCTGCGCGAATACGCGGAAAGAGAGCCGAGGCTTCGGGTGCTGGCGATGGAGGAGGCGTCGGGCAGCGCGTTCATGCCCCGCAACAAGGCTATGGCGGAGGGCCGGGGGGAATATGTGGTGTGGATAGACGCCGATGATTACGTAGACGCCGACATGCTCGGAAAGATAAGGCGGCGCATCGAGGAGACCGACGCCGATATCGTCTACAACCGGATGATATGGGTGGATCATGGTCGGGAGACAAGGCGTCTTCCGGCCGATGATGTCGACACCTCCCGGGTGTATGCCGGGCGCGAGATGGTGGCTATGACGCTTCTCGACTGGCACGTGGGGACCGGAGGATGCGCCATTCGGCGCAGCATGGCGCTCGCCACACTGGCAAAGCGGGGCACGTATCTGCAAGCCATGAACGCCGACGAGATCTTCACCCGCTATTTCCTGCTCGAAGCCGGGAAAGTGGCCTTTACCGACGCCCGCTACCACTACCGGATGAGCGGGACTTCAGTGACCCACGCGGTGAGGCCTTCGTATTTCGACCGGCTGGAGACCAACCGTCTGCTGCGCGAGATGATGAAGGAGGAATACGGCGAGGATAGCCGTGAATGCCGCCTCGCCAGGCTCCAGGAATACTACCAGTGGATGGACTACTGCATAGACTACGCAGGGCGCCAGAAGGTTGGCAAGGATATAAAGAAAGAGGTGAGGAAGCGGCTGAGGGAGTCACTCCGGCATATCGACATGGATGTCGTGGCCGAGGAATCAGGCGTGATGAAGAGGTGGCTTCTCTCCGCAGGTCTCCCGGTCTTTTTCGGCTGGCTCAGGGTGCGCGACAGAATCAGGGGCATCCTGACCATTGAATGACCCGAGGCCGACTACACGGTCGACCACATAGCGGGGCCGGTGTTTCGACTCGGTGTAGATCTTGCCCACATATTCGCCGATGACACCGAGGGCCATCAGCAGGATTCCGCTGCAGAACCATATCGAGAGCATCAGCGAGGTCCATCCTTCGATTGTCGCCCCCTGGAAATGGCGTATCATGGTGTAGATGAAGACGCCGATTGCCACCGCCACGAATATGATGCCGACCACTGAAATCATCCTTACGGGACGCACCGTGAAGCTCGTAATGCCGTCGATGGCGAAATTGAGCATCTTGCCGAAAGGATATTTGGTCTTTCCGGCCGAACGTGGCTTGCGGTCGTAGGCCACACACACCTGACGGCCGCCGAGCAAGGGCATGATGCCCCGCAGGTAGAGGTTTCGCTCGCCATACCGGAGCAGCCGGGCGAGTGCCCGGCGCCCGAGCAGCCGGAAGTCGCTGTGGTTGCCCACCGTGACCACACCCAAGGAGTGGAGAAGACGGTAGAAGGCGGAGGCGGAGACGCGCTTGAACCAGGAGTCGCTGTCGCGGCGGCGCCTCACTCCGTAGACCACATCGGCTCCGGCACGCCATGCCTCCACCATGTCGGGAATCACCGAGATGTCGTCCTGGAGATCGGCGTCTACGGTGACCACGGCGTCAAAGCCGCAGTCATCGACGAGCGCCATGCCGGCCATGAGGGCGTTCTGGTGGCCTGCGTTGCATGCGAGCCGAAGGGCCGTCGCCTCCCGCGAACGGCTTACGGCCGCCTCCATCTGGCACCAGGTGGCGTCGCGGCTGCCGTCGTCGACATACACCACGCGGCTGTCGCGGCTCGTGAGGCCACGCTCTGCCATCATACTGAGGAGGGTCAGCAAGCTGTCGTTGGTGAGGGGGAAGGCCTCCTCCTCGTTGTAGCATGGCACGACAATGGCCAGGCGGCATGGAGGCCGCAGCGACTGCCGGCTCCCCGCCGACGCCCCGTAGCTGCTATCAATATCCGTCTTCATCTGGAAATCATAGATTCACATCGGTGGAAAACAAAAACCTCTGGCAGGCGACGCCGCTGCCACCCATCGATGCCTTCTGGCGCAGCAGAGTGTCGTTGAGGAAACGGCCGCCGTCTTCATTCGACGTGCCGAAATCGAAATACCTCTTATGGGTCCACCACTCCGTTATCAGCTTATGGAAAAGCGGAGTGAGGAGGTTAAGCTCCCTCGCCAGCGGAGTGGAGGCGATATACTGGCAGTGGGCCACTGCGGGAGTGTCGTAGATCATGACTCCGGCCTGGAGCACGCCGTCGAGACGGGCGCCGAACATCCTTATATTCTCCGGGAAGGCCTCGCGGAGGCGCCTCATCTCATCGGGAGTATGCACCGGCGAGGCATCATAACGCTCATGGAGGCAGGCCGCCACCAGAGCCATGAACTCGTCGGTGTCGCCAAGCTCCCCGTATATGGCGCCGACGCCGGACGCCTTACGGAGCTGACGCCGGCGCATGGTGTTGAAGCCGGGATTCACGCGCAGGTCGATGGTGGTGGAGATAAGGGTATGGGTAAGGGCAGCGCCGCAGCGGAACAGGGCGTAGAGGTCTTCCTGCGAGGGACGGCTGGCGTAGATCCACGGGAGCGGCTTATAATCCACCTCCCTTATCCCCTCCCCGCGGCAGCAGGCGAGCCACTCGCGGAAGAGGAGGAGCATGTCGGCGGAGTCGAAATGAGCCTGTGGCAGTATCCAGCCGCCGTAGGTGAGACCCTGGTGGGAATGGAGAGTGCCGTCGGCGGTGATATTGGCCGGCAGAAGGGCGCGGAGCTTTCCGCGCCTGAAGGCCAGCAGGGAATGGTCGGAGAACCGGTCGGCGTGATATTCGAGATATGCGCGTCGGAAGAGGAACGTGGAATTGCGGGATGTCTGGACAAACTCATCCCATTCACGCCGCATATCAGGGGAATATACGCGCAGCGTCCATTCAGAAGAGGTCGTCACTGTATCCATTCGAGGGGATTTAGCTTGCTGCGGTTTTTCCAAAGCTCGAAATGCAGGATGTGGGCCGAGGGATCGTCCTCATCGGGAGCCACGGATCCGAGGGGCTGTCCGGCCTTCACCATGTCGCCCTTCTTCACGTTGACGTTTCCGAGGTTGCAGTAGATGGTGAAATAATCCCCATGGTTGAGGATCACGACATTACTGTAGCCGGCGAGGCGGTAGATGCTCGACACCCGGCCGCCGTAGACGGCG
>USHH01000050.1 GCA_900554345.1 uncultured Bacteroidales bacterium
GGCGGCGGCCTCCAGCTCTTCGACCCCGCGACCGGAACATTCCGTACCTTCAACAAATCGAACTCCAATATAAATACCGACCACGTCACGAGCCTGGCCCGCTCGCGCGACGGCTCAATATATGTAGGCACCACCTATGGCATAGCCCGCGTGAACCCAACCGACTGTTCCATTACTGGACTCACCGGCAGAGACAGGACAGGCCGCGGCCTCTCCAACCTCAACGTCACCCAGCTCGCCACAGACTCACGCGGACTCCTCTGGGTCGGCACCCGCGAGGGGCTCGAGGTGTACGACTCGAAGGCCGACACCATCTACGACATCGGCCTCTCCGAGCGCTTCCCCAATCCATTCATACTCGGAGTGACCGAGGGCGCCGACCACACCATGTGGGTGGCCGTGGGCAACGAGCTCTTCAACATCAAGACCGCGCAGACGCGCCCCGACAGCTGCCTGAGCTTCACGGTGAGCACTTTCGGAAGCCATGACGGCATACTCTCCGGCGCCTTCAACCAACGCTCGATGTGTCTGCTCCCCTCCGGAGAGATACTCGCCGGCACGCTCGACGGCATCGTAGGCATCACCCCCGACGGCATGCCCCTCAACGCCACTCCCCCGCGCATCATGCTCACGGGGCTCGCCATCAAGAACGTGCCGGTGGAGGCCGGCGACACCTGCGACGGCCGGAGGGTGCTGCCCGAGGCCATCGACTACGCCTCAGAGATAAGGCTGAGCCACGACCAGAACGACATCACCATAGGCTTTGCCACCGACAACTACAGCAACACCACGCGCACACTATACCGATACCGCCTCAAAGGACTCGACGACGAGTGGCTGAAATGCCAGCCCGGCACCCACCACGCCACCTTCACCAACCTCATGCCCGGCACATATACCCTTGAGGTCGAGGCCGTAAACTCCGACGGAGTGGAATGCGCGGCACCGCGAACACTGAAAATCATCGTGGAGGCTCCCTGGTGGAGCTCCTGGTGGGCAAAACTCATCTACGTGCTGACTGCCTCGGGAGCCGTGATAGCCATCGTCTACATGCTCCACCGACGCTCCATCATCAGGCTCCACCGCCGCCAGAAGGAGGAGCTCTCCAAAAAGACCGAGGAGCTCAACCAGCTGAAGTTTAAGTTCTTCACCAACATCAGCCACGACCTCCGCACTCCGCTCACACTGATACTCTCCCCCGTGGACTCCATGCTCCGGGAGACCACCGACGAGCGCGACAGGCGGCGCCTGTCGACGGTGAAGGCCAACGCCTCCAGACTGCTCTACCTCGTCAACCAGCTCCTCGACTTCCGCAAGAACGAGATGGCCGGGCTCAAGCTCCACCTCTCCGAAGGGAATCTCGCGGAGAGCATCCGCCAGTCGCTCGCCACCTTCTCCGACCTCACCGACCTGCGCGGAATCGCCCTCGACACCGACCTGCAGGACAGCCACATGCAGATGAGCTACGACAACGACAAATTCACCAAGATGCTCGTCAATCTCCTCTCCAACGCAGTGAAATACACCCCCGTCGGGGGACACATCACCGTAGGCATGCGCCGCGACGGGGAGTGGGTGAAGGTGTGGGTGGCCGACACCGGCAAGGGAATCCCCGACGCCGACAAGCGCCGCATCTTCGAACGCTTCTTCCGGGGCAGCGACGAGTCTGACCTCAACACAGGCTCCGGCATCGGTCTGAGCCTTGTGTATGAATACGCGCGACTCCACGGGGGCTCGGTGGAGGTGGCCGACAACCATCCCCGTGGGACGGTCTTCACCATCACCCTCCCCTACCGCGAGGCCGACGAAAGTCATGCCGACATAAGCGCGACACCAGCCCCGGCTCCCGATCAACAGCCGGAAGACGCGACCGACGATAAGAACCCGGAGGGAGCCACAAAACCGAAGGTGCTTGTGGTCGACGACAACCGCGACCTCATCGAATTCATCAAGGATGAGTTTGGCGGCGTCTACGACATCACGACGGCAGGCAACGGCGTGGAGGCATTGCAGAGAGTGAGGGAGAAGGCCTTCGACCTCATAGTGACCGACCTGATGATGCCTGAGATGGACGGCATAGAGCTGACGCGGCGGCTGAAATCCGACAGCGCCACCGTCGACATCCCGCTGCTGATGCTCACGGCCCGCCAGGATCCCGGCTCGATGGTGGAGGGGCTGACGCTGGGCGCCGACGACTACATCACCAAGCCATTCAACAACGAGGTGCTCGCCCTCAAGCTCAACCGGCTCGCCGGGCTTAAAAAGAGCGGCTTCCGCCGCTCGCTCATCGACCCGACCCCGAGCCGCGTGGAAATCACGCCGCTCGACGAGCAGCTCGTGGCCAAGGCCGTGAAATATGTGGAAGACAACATCTCGCGCAGCGACCTCTCGGTGGAGGAGCTTGCCGCCAACATGGGGATGAGCCGGGTGCACCTCTACAAGAAGCTGTCGGCTCTCACGGGCAAGTCGCCGGTGGAGTTCATACGCCTGCTGCGCCTCAAGAGGGCCTGCCAGTATCTCCGGGAAAGCCAGCTCAACATAGCGGAGATCGCCTATCGGTTAGGCTTCAACAATCCCAAGTATTTCAGCCGGTATTTCAAGGAGGAATTCGGAATGCTCCCCTCCGAATACCAGGGAAAATGGGCCAGGCAACAAAACGACCACAAAACGGAAACATTCAAGACCGACGGTTAACCATATCACATCATTAAGATAACATAGTATTATCGTGGTGGAAATATTAATGTCTAACTTTGCGAAACCGGAACATCTCCTTCGGGAGCCGACATCGAAACAATAAAAAACAGATAAAACCCGAGACATCAATGAACACCACGAGAAACTTTGTCGTGACGGCAGCGGCCCTGTGTTGCGCGGCGGCCAACGCCGGCTACAGCCCGACGGAGGGCGGGGTAATCGTCAACACCCCCGGGGCGAACGTGCGCCTGACAGTGATCAACGATAAGATAATCCGCGTGTCGGCCACACCGGCGGCGGCATTTCCCTCCGACAGCAGCCTGGTGGTGACGGCCCGCCACGCCACCGGCGGCTACAAGGTGTCGGAGGCCGACGGCTACGTCACGCTGACGACACCCGAGATCACGGCCAGGGTGTCGGAGACAACAGGCGCCGTAGGCTTCTTCGACAAGAACGGAAAGAGGATACTCCAGGAAAACCAGCACGGCCGCACCTTCACCCCCATAACGGTGGAGGGCACCGACGGCTACACCGTGCAGCAGACATTCGAGTCGCCCGACGATGCCGAGGGAATCTACGGCCTCGGGCAGCACCAGGCCAACGAATTCAACTATAAGGGGAAGAACGAGGAGCTCTTCCAGTACAACACCAAGGTGTCGGTGCCGTTTGTGGTGTCGACGGGCAACTACGGCATCCTCTGGGACAGCTACTCCCTCTGCCGCTGGGGCAACCCCGACGACTACAGCCAGCTCGGCGAGGCCTTCACCCTCTACGACAAGGAGGGACGCGAGGGGACTCTGACAGGCACCTACACGGCGGCCGACGGCACTACCCTCGTGCGCGAGGAACCGCAGCTATATTTCGAGCACCTCATCCGCGGCGACCTCTCGCATGTGGTCAACCTCCCGAAAGACTTCAACTTCTGGAACTCCCACGTCACCTTCGAGGGAGAGCTCGAGGCTCCGGAGAGCGGCGTCTATGAGTTCATACTCTACTATTCCGGCTATCAGACCGTGTATATCGGCGGCAGGAAGGTGGTCGACACCCGCTGGCGAACCGCCTGGAACCCCAACAGCTACAAATTCTCCGTCGACTTCAAGAAGGGGGAGAAGGTGCCCGTGAAGATCGAGTGGGAACCCAACGGCAGCGTGGCCTACTGCGGACTGCGCGTCTACTCCCCCGTCGACAAGGCCACCAAGGAGCAGATGTCGTGGTGGGGCGAGATGCAGGACATGATCGACTACTACTTCATCTACGGCAGCGACATGGACGACGTGATCGCCGGCTACCGCCAGCTCACGGGCAAGTCGCCGGTGATGCCGAAATGGGCCATGGGCTACTGGCAGAGCCGCGAGAAATACAATACGGAAGACGAGGTGCTCTCGACAGTGACCGAGTTCCGCCGCCGCGGCATACCTCTCGACAACATCGTGATCGACTGGCTCCACTGGCCGGAAGACGCCTGGGGCAGCCATGAATTCGACCCGGTGAGGTTCCCGACCCCGAAGGAGATGGTAGACTCCATCCACGACATGAACGCCCACGTGATGGTGTCGGTATGGCCCAAGTTCTACGCCACCACCGAGCATTTCAAGGAGTTCGACCGCAACGGCTGGATGTATCAGGGCGCCATCCGCGACAGCATCCGCGACTGGGTGGGCCCCGGCTACCTCGGCTCCTTCTACGACGCCTACTCCCCCGAGGCCCGCAAGCTCTTCTGGAGCCAGATGAACGACCATTATATGCCACTCGGTATAGACGCGTGGTGGATGGACGCCAGCGAGCCCAACATCCGCGACTGCACCGACATCCAGTATCGCAAGGACCTCATCACCCCGACGGCGCTCGGCCCCTCCACCAAATACTTCAACGCCTACGCCCTGATGAACGCCGAGGCCATCTACGACGGCCAGCGCGGCGTCGGCCCCGATAAGCGCGTCTTCCTCCTCACCCGCTCCGGCTTCTCCGGCCTGCAGCGCTATTCCACGGCCACCTGGAGCGGCGACATCGCCACCCGCTGGGAAGACATGGAGGCCCAGATCGCGGCCGGCCTCAACTTCGCCCTCAGCGGAATTCCCTACTGGACGATGGACATCGGAGGCTTCTGTGTGGAAGACCGCTACGTCGACGCCCAGAAGCAATGGAACGAGGCACGCGTGGAGAACGACGACCTCAAGGAATGGCGTGAGCTCAACACCCGCTGGTATCAGTTCGGCGCCTTCGCCCCCCTCTTCCGCGCCCACGGCCAGTGGCCCTTCCGCGAGGTCTACAACATCGCCCCCGAGGGTCATCCCGCCTACAACTCCATCGTGGACTACACCAAGCTGCGCTACCGCCTGATGCCATACATCTACACGCTGGCCGGCAAGACATATTTCGACGACTACACGATCATGCGCCCGATGGTGATGGACTTCACCGAAGACATCAACACCCGCGACCTCAAGGACCAGTACATGTTTGGCGACGCCTTCCTGGTAGCGCCCGTCTACAAATACGGCGCCCGCAGCCGCGAGGTGTATTTCCCGGCCGGCACCGTGTGGTATGACTTCTACAGCGGCGAGCCGCTGCCCGGCGGCCAGACCCGCGAGGTGGCCGCTCCCTACGAGAGGATGCCGATCTTCGTGCGCGCCGGCTCGATAGTGCCGATGGGCGGCGAGATCGAATACGCCATGCAGCCCACCGACGAGCCCGTCACCATCCTGGTGTATGCCGGCGCCGACGGCCGCTTCTCCATCTATGAGGACGAGGGCGTCAACTACAACTACGAGAAAGGCCTCTATTCCGACATCCCCCTGAGCTACGACGACAGGACACGCACGCTGACCATAGGCGCACGCAAGGGATCCTATCCGGGCATGAAGGAGAAGCGCGACTTCAACGTCGTGCTCGTGGAGGCCGGCAGACCGGTGGCCGACGCCTGGCTCACCCAAGGAAAGGCCGTGAGCTACGACGGCCGTGAAATCAAAGTAAAACTCTGACGCGACGTGAAGAAATCCGCTTTATATCCTATATTGACGCTGCTGGCGGCGAGTGGAGCAGCACTCGCCGCCACAGGCAGCGCGGTCAACGGCAGAGAGTCGTTTGACAGTAACTGGTTGTTTCACCTACAGGCAGCCGACGACACCGCGGGGTATTCGGCCCCGGGTGTCGCCGACGCCTCATGGCGCCGTCTCGACCTACCCCACGACTGGGCGATCGAGGGCACCTTCAGCGAAGACAATCCGTCGGGCACCGGTGGAGGCGCCCTTCCCGGTGGCAAGGGATGGTATCGCAAGCATTTCGCCACTCCCTCCGGACTCGCCGAGGGAGAGCGGGTGTTTGTCGACTTCGACGGCGCCTACATGAACGCTTCGGTCTACATAAACGGCCATCTCTTAGGGACCCGCCCCTACGGATATGCCTCGTTCAGCTACGACATCACCCCCTGGCTCTCCAAAGACGGCGACAACGTGATAGCCGTGGAGGTCGACAACGCCGAGCAGCCCAACTCCCGCTGGTATTCCGGCTGCGGCATCTACCGCAACGTGTGGCTGGTGGAGAGCACCGACGTGCGCGTGGCCGACTTCGGAATCGGCATAGTGACACCCGACCTCACGACAGCCGATATAACCGTGACGGTCGAGAACACATCGGAGCAACCTCGCAAGGTAGAGGTGACAGCTGAAGTAGACGGCATCAGACGCTCACAGACCGTTGACCTCGCACCTCATGCGGCAAAAGACGCGAAACTGACAGTCAAAGTGCCCGGCGCCACAGCGTGGAGCCCTGACTCTCCTACCCTCTATACCGCAAATGTCAGCGTCAGCGAAAACGGAAAGACAATCGATTCTGAAGAGGAGACATTCGGCTTCCGCACCATAGGCTGGAACGCCAAGGAGGGCATTACCATCAACGGCAAGAACATATTGCTCAACGGTGGATGCGTGCATCACGACAACGGCATACTCGGGGCTGCCGCCTACGACCGCGCTGAGCGCCGCAAGGCCGAGCAGCTCAAGGAAGCGGGCTTCCATGCGGTGAGGACGTCGCACAATCCACCGTCGGAGGCATTCCTCAAGGCATGCGACGACCTGGGACTTCTCGTGATCGACGAGGCGTTCGACGGCTGGAGAGACGCCAAAAACGATTTCGATTATCATCTGCTGTTTGATGAATGGAGCGGCAGAGATCTGGAAGCGATGGTGAGACGCGACCGCAATCATCCCTCCGTGATATGCTGGAGCATAGGCAACGAGATCATGGAGCGCAAGAAGCCGCAGGCGGTGGCTGACGCCCGCCGCCTTGCCGGGATATGCAGGAGCATCGACCCGACACGTCCGGTGACCCAGGCGCTCGCCTCCTGGGACGACGACTGGGAAATCTATGACCCGCTGGCCGCCGAGCATGATATCGTTGGCTACAACTACATGATCCATAAGGCCGAGGGTGACCATGAACGTATGCCCGACAGGGTGATGATGCAGACCGAGTCGTATCCCAAGGATGTCTGGAGCAACTACCGGATGGCGAAAGACCACAGTTATGTAGTCGGAGACTTCGTATGGACGGCCATCGACTATATCGGAGAGTCGGGCATCGGCCGATGGTATTACGAAGGTGATGTGGAAGGCGAGCACTATCAGCGACCTCTCTATCCCTGGCACGCCGCCTACTGCGGCGACATCGACCTGACAGGGCTACGCAAACCGGTGAGCCATTACCGCTCGATGCTATGGAACGAGGGTGGCGAGAAGCTTTATATGGCCGTGCGCGAGCCGGACGGCTACAATGGCCGGATCAAGACCACCCAATGGGGCACATGGCCTACATTCGAGAGCTGGAACTGGCCCGGACACGAAGGCAAGCCTATCGAGGTGGATGTCTATTCGCGTTATCCTCAGGTGCGTCTCTACCAGGACGGCAAACTTGTCGGCGAGAAGCAGACAGAGGAAATGAAGGCCGCGTTTACCTTAGACTATACTCCCGGGCGCCTTGTGGCCGAAGGGATTGATAACGGCGATGTAATGGAGTCGATGACACTGGAAAGCGCCGGCGAAGTGGCGGCCATCAAGCTGACTGCCGACCGCAATGAGATAGCAGCCGACGGAGAAGATCTCTCGTATATCACCATTGAGTGTGTCGATGACAAAGGGCGTCTTGTGCCCATCGCCGACAATAAGCTGACGGTAAACGTGGATGGTCCGTTAGAGCTTATAGCCCTCGGAAACGCAGACATCAAGGATAATGATCCTTACTTCGACAGCACCCACAAGGCATGGAAAGGCAGGGCGCTCGCAGTGGTTAGAAACAACGGCAACGCAGGCGCGGCGACCGTAACCGTGAAGTCCAGGAACGCCTCCGGCGCCGGTATCACCGGTCGCGTGAATATCTCCACTAAGAGAGGAAAGTAAGTCAGTAGTCGACTCTGTCGGGCTTTTCGCGCCAGAGTCGGAATGCGAATATGGCCTTGTCACTCATGAGGCGTTCGGCGGGGAGCCGGCGTTTCCGGCGTGGCAGGCCCAGTTCGTCATAGATAAAGGAGTCGTCGAAGCCGATCTCGCGGGCATCATCTTTGTCGTTGCCGTAGTAGATCCGGTCGATATGAGCCCAGTAGATAGCTCCGAGACACATGGGGCATGGTTCGCAGGATGTGTATATCTCGCAGCCGCTGAGGTCATAGGTGCCGAGTTTGCGGCAGGCATCGCGTATGGCGCTGACCTCGGCATGTGCTGTCGGGTCATTGTTGGCGGTTACACGGTTGACACCGGTAGCCACGACCTCGCCGTCGCGTGCTATCACGGCGCCGAAAGGGCCACCTCCGGCGGCGACATTCTCCTCGGAAAGCTCAATGGCCATTCCCATCAGTTCTTCCTTCGTCATATAATGTCCGGTGCAATCTGTCTTACAATTTTTCAATCTGTTCCTGAGTAAGGCGTGTCGCTTTGCAGATAGTTGGAATATCCAGACCAAGAAGCTTCATGTTTTTTGCGATTTCCATTGCACTTTCCACTCTGCCTTCTTGGCGTCCTTCTTGGCGTCCTTCTTGGCGTCCTTCTTGGCGTCCTTCCTGATGGCCTCTTTCCCATTCGCCTCTGGCAACGGCAAGATTGTCGCGGTAGACGCGCAGGGATTCATCATACATGCTGCGTTCCGGCTCGTCCATGGCCTCGATTTCCGCTATGCTTCCCAACCTGTCAAATATCGCCTTCTGTGCCGCAAACGGCATCCTCGTCAAAGTCTCCATATTCTTCAATATATAAATCCAACGTTCGAAATCATTCTCGCATTCCTCCTCCCCCTTGGTCATAAGGGGTACCTGGATAAATATCATACGCATCCTGTCGGTGAAAAGTTTACCCGTGCTCAGGTCCGTAAGTCCGACATCGGTCCTCAGCTTTCCCTTGTTACCTTCTTGGAATTTCCAGTTCATGAAGTATATGCCGTACACTGGAACAAGCGAGTAGTCCCAGTCCCCTCTCGCACCCTGACGGTGTATGTCTCCGGAGAGATAGAACAGGGCTCGGTCCTCGAAGTGCGCCTGTATGCGGTTCTGCATCTCGACGATGATATGCTCGCCGGTGTCGGTAGTGCAGAACACATCATAGATGATGCCCCTCTCCGATTTCACGGCGGGTAACAGTTCCTTGTCTACATAGTTGATGTCGACGATGTGCCTCTCGCCCTCGAGCAGCACGTTAAGGAAATCAATCAGGAAATCCTTATTGAAATCCTGCCCGAAGATCTTCTTGAAGCCATAGTCTGTAAAGGGGTTGATGAATTTTCCCATAGTCACTGCTTTTTGGTCTCAAAGATAATGAAATATTCTCAATAACACAAATATAGAATGTTACTATTTCCGTATCGAATCATAAGTCGATAGTGTCAGCAAAGAAGGGTGGCGACGAGGCGGCGGGATCCGGCATGGTTGCGGAACTCGCATAGATAAATGCCTTGCCATATGCCGAGGTTGAGACGACCGTCCGTTATCGGAAGTGTCAGCGTGGTGCCTACGATAACGGCCTTCGCATGCGACGGCATATCGTCAGGACCTTCATCAGTGTGCAGATAATAAGGCGCGTTTTCGGGAACCATCCTGTCGAAAATCACATTGAGGTCGTGGCGCACGTCGGGGTCGGCGTTCTCGTTGATGGCAAGCGCAGCCGATGTATGCTTGATGAGCAAGTGGAGCAGACCCTTATCCGGCAATTCCGGCAGATGGCGCATAACATCACCTGTGACAAGGTGGATGCCCCTCGTAAAAGGCCGCAGGGAGAATTCTATCTGTTGTATCATATCGTTTTTTGTCGATGGTCAGTTGGTTGCGGAGTTATATACGAATCAGACAGCCGCCGTTGCAGATGGTGCAGTCTCATTCCCTATGTATGAATACGATGTCGCGGTGATCCGCTGAGAATTTAGGCATGGTTGTTATTGCGACTGAAGGGAGGCTCCCGGTGGAGTCTCCCTTCAGCATGCCGTGACTGTCGTCGTGCAGGCGCCGGCTTGTTGTTCAGAGCTTGGCGACCTCGTCTTTGAAGCAGTCGGCGGCCTTGAAGTGGGGTATCGGATGTGCGGGCACTATAAGCGTGGTGTTCTTGCTGATGTCGCGCGCTGTCTTCGTGGCCCTCTGCTTGATGCCGAATGTGCCGAAGCCGCGGAGATATACGTTCTCTCCATGGGCGAGACTGCTTTTCACCACTGTCATCAACTGCTCCACGACTGTGAGCACTGCGGCTTTGTCGATGCCGGTCTGTTTCGCGATGTCGCTTACAATTTCTGCTTTTGTCATTGTTGTTGTGAGGTATAGATTTGACTATTATTCGTTTTGCGGTGCAAAGGTAGGTTAAAATCGCGACATTTCCGCGCCTACGCCCCAAAAAAACTCCCTTTCCTCCTTTTTTCGCATATCAAGTCCCCTCCAATAGCTATTGGCTCTGGAATAATGGCTTGAAAATATGATGTGAATGGAAATCCGGTCAAAGAAGCGGCATGCCGGGCGGAGCTCGGCATGCCGTTGTTCTTATCGGCCTCCCGGAGGAGGCGTGGGGGAGTGGGGACTATCAGATGATGCCCTGGCCCATCATGGCGTCGGCAACCTTCATGAAGCCGGCGATGTTGGCGCCCTTCATGTAGTTGATGTAGCCGTCGGCCTGTGTGCCATACTTCACGCAGTTCTCGTGGATGTTCTCCATGATCTGGTGGAGCTTGTTGTCAACCTCAGCGGCTGTCCACATCAGGTGCTCGGCATCCTGTGTCATCTCGAGACCGGAAACGGCTACACCGCCGGCATTCACTGCCTTGCCGGGAGCGTAGGGTACCTTGGCTGCGATGAAGGCGTCGATAGCCTCGGGTGTGCAGCCCATGTTGGAAACCTCGGCGCAGAGTGTCACGCCGTTGGCGATCAGCTGCTTGGCGTCCTCGCCGCTAACTTCGTTCTGTGTTGCGCAGGGGAGGGCGATGTCAACCTTCTGCTCCCAGGGCTTGCGGCCGGGGAAGAACTGCGAGCCGGGGAACTTGTCGGCGTAGGGAGCAACGACGTCGTTGCCGCTGGCGCGGAGCTCGAGCATGTAGGCGATCTTCTCGGCGTCGAGGCCGGCGGGATCGTAGATGTAGCCGTCAGGACCGGAGATGGTCACGACCTTTGCGCCGAGCTCTGTGGCCTTTGTAGCTGCGCCCCATGCCACGTTGCCGAAGCCGGAGATAGCCACTGTCTTGCCCTTGATGTCGGTGTGGAGGTCCTTTGTGAGAAGGTTCTGCACGAAGTAGAGGGCGCCGAAGCCTGTAGCCTCAGGAC